>CANPXD010000012.1 GCA_947585615.1 uncultured Clostridia bacterium | reverse complement strand
TTTAATAGTTCTTTTAGCGGATAGCTTTGCCTTAGTTCAGAGATGATCATTGCTTTTTGCCGTTCTCTCGCTCTTCCGCAAGAACTAAGGCACTCAGTTTTTTTAGATATTCTATCTCCATTCTTAATCGTTGATTCTCTGCTATTAAATCTTCTTCTACCTTCTTATCAAGCTTTGGCGGTTTTCCTTTACTTCCTCTGCCTCGTCTTTTTCTCATCAGACCTTCGGCTCCTTCTTCTAAATATATGCGTTCCCACGCCTGAACTCTCTTTTGATAATTGCGTTCTCGTCCTTCACTATCTTCCCAATATTTTCGTACGGTTTCATTATAGTTTAGATGGTGTTCTCGCATATCCATTATAACACCGATTTTAAATTCTGCACTATATACTTTGTTCTTTCTTCCTGTTTTTCCCATAAAATATGCACCCCCTCCTAAAGTGTCTAACTTTTGGGATGCATATCACATCGAATTCAAGCAGCTTTCGGCGTTTTTACCTTTTGACAACTCTACCGTACCTTTGTACGCCTACAAATTGCCAAAAGGTAAATTCAGTTCCGTTTCTCGAAGTCTGCCAGCGTGTAGAAATTTGATTTTTGGACTTTTTTCTACACGCTGACGGGAACTGTTTTTCAGTTCCCGTTTATGTATGAAATAAGCTCTCTCAAATTATGAACGGATTCCGTCCTTTTATTGTCTCTGTCCATAAAAATAAAACCGCACCCTGCGTTTTCAGCTGTCTTTCTGTCCTTTTCCTCATCGCCGACGAAAAGAATTTCTTCCGTTTTAACACCGCATTTTTCCGATATTTCATAAATTCCGCTTGGGTTCGGCTTTCTAAAGCCGCACGACTGCGACGAAACGTATATATCAATATTTCGGAGCAGTTCCTTTATATTCGACTTAAACACCTTGTCAGGCATTGCGCTCGGCAAATCTGTCAGTGCCGCAACCGTATAGCCGCTGTTTTTTAAAAATCTGAGAGTATCTGCTGAATCGTTATAAATGACAGGTTCTAAATTCAAGGAATCAAAAAAGGTTTCTATCGCACAGGTTAAATTCGGTTTGCTTTCCCAGTGTTTCAATGCCTGTCCGAAAATATATTCCGGGCTGATTTCAATTTCTCTGCAGTTTATTCTCGGATTAAAGCTTTTCAATACCTGAACGGATTTTTTAATATCCCTTTCCGATACACCGCATCCAAAAATACTGTTTACAGTGCGCATACCGTCCGCATAAAAATTCACCCAGGAAAGAGGCATCCCCTTATACTCCATAAGCGTTTTGCCAAGATCAAAAACTATAACAGAATAATCCATATGCTATTCCTTAAAAGACAGAGCCGTGCGCAAACGCGCACGGCTTCAATTTGCTGTATAACTATCAGTTGTTGATCAGTTTATCTTTTTCGTTGTTCCAGCTATAGAGCTTGCGGACTTCCTCGCCCACCTTCTCGGCAGGATGCTCGGAAGCAAGCTTTCTCATAGCTTTGAAGTGAACCTGACGTCCTGCCGGGCTCATATCAAGCAGGAATTCCTTGGCGAACGTTCCGTCCTGAATATCGGAAAGAATCTTCTTCATTGCCTTTTTTGTATCCTCTGTAATAATTTTCGGTCCTGTGATATAGTCACCGTATTCAGCGGTGTTTGAAATGGAATATCTCATTCCGGCAAAGCCTGACTGATAGATAAGGTCAACAATAAGCTTCATCTCATGGATACACTCAAAGTAAGCGTTTCTCGGATCATAACCTGCCTCGCAGAGTGTTTCAAAGCCTGCCTGCATAAGTGCGCATACACCGCCGCAGAGAACTGCCTGCTCACCGAAAAGGTCTGTTTCCGTTTCCGTTCTGAAAGTTGTTTCAAGAACGCCGGCACGTGCGCCGCCGATACCGAGAGCATAGGCAAGCGCCAAATCAAGAGCGTGACCTGTTGCATCCTGCTCAACTGCAACGAGACAGGGAACGCCTTTGCCTGCCTGATATTCCGAGCGAACGGTATGACCCGGTCCTTTTGGAGCAATCATCGTTACATCAACAAACTTGGGCGGCTTGATTGTGCCGAAATGAATATTAAAGCCGTGAGCAAACATAAGCATATTGCCGTCCTCAAGATTCGGCTCAATCTCATTCTTGTAAACATCTGCCTGAAGTTCGTCGTTTATAAGTATCATAATTATATCGGCCTTTTTGGCTGCTTCGGCAGTTGTGTAAACCTCAAATCCCTGAGCCTCCGCCTTTGACCACGACCTGCTGCCGTTATAAAGACCGATGATAACTTTGCAGCCTGATTCCTTAAGGTTGAGAGCATGCGCGTGACCCTGTGAGCCGTAACCGATAATCGCTATCGTTTTGCCTGCAAGATAATCAAGATTGCAATCTGACTGATAATAAATCTTTGCGTCTGACATTTCATTTTCCTCCGATACATACTGAATTTTAACAAATTATGTTAGCACATCTGTGTTAGCGATAATATTATATTACTATTAATCCCATTCGTCAAGCCGTTTTTTTATTCATAATTACTTGTAAAATTGCTTTATTAGTAGTAAAATTATATAAAATATAACTATCTAAACCATTACTGAAAAAGAGAATCGTAAAATGAACAATGCCGTTAAACTAAGATACTATATTGAATCGCTATGTATATACGACCTGAAAGAAGAAAGCGTTATTGCCGCTCTTCTTGATTTGCTGTCCAGTACAAATGGTGAGGACGTTTTAAAAAAGCAGAGTGTATTTTTCAACCTTGTTTCAAAGCACGGCTCATTAAAAGAATATATTTCACGCCTAATCCTGACTGACGACAACATTTTTACAAAGGCGTCTGCGGCAGGAAAGGCAGACCGGCTATCGCGGTCGGTGCTGGACGGCGTAAAAAGCGATCTTATGAAGCTTGAAGCAATTTCAAGCGTTACTCCGAAAGATATCCTTTCAGACGTTTCGGATGAAGCTTTGAAAAAAATTCTTTCCACAATGCCAAAATGGGAAAACGGAAAAGCCGTTTATCCTCTGAAAGAGGGCTGGAACAGTCAGCTTGACAGCCTTTCGGAATATTACAAAACAAACGGATACGGAATGTTTGCCAAATACAAGGCGTTTTCGTGGAGAAACCACGAGCTGTTTCCGATCTCGGCAACCGATACGATTCGGCTTACCGATTTAAAGAACTACGAGATGCAGCGGCAGAAAGTTGTGGACAATACCGAAAGCTTTGTCCACGGCTACCCTGCAAACAACGTTCTTCTCTACGGCGACAGAGGCACGGGGAAAAGCTCCACCGTTCACGCCGTTTTAAATGAATATGCAGACAAGGGACTCCGAATGATTGAAATTTCAAAGGGCGACATACCCGACCTCACGCTGATACGTGAAATTCTTTCGGACAGTCCGATGAAATTCATCATATTTATTGACGATCTCAGCTTTGATTACCTTGACAACTCCTTCGGAGAACTGAAAGCGGCGCTTGAGGGAAGCCTTTCGGGAAAAAAGCACAACACGCTCATTTACGCAACCTCAAACCGCCGTCATTTAATTAAGGAAAGCTTTTCAGACCGTGAAAACGACATAAACAGGAACGACATTATGCAGGAGCAGTTAAGTCTGTCGGACCGTTTCGGTCTTTCAATAACCTTTGTAAATCCCGACAAAAGAGACTACCTTGATATAGTTGATAAAATCGCGGCAGACAGAAAACTCATTGCGGACAGAAACAAGCTGCATCTCGTGGCGGAGCAATGGGCAGCAAAGAAGGGCGGCAGGTCGCCGAGATGTGCAAAGCAGCTGATTGATTTTGTCGAGAGCGCCGAAAAGCGCGGTAAAGAATGGTAAATAAATAATTAAAAAAATCTTCACAAATTTTACCGATTGTTAATTAAAAAAACAAAATAAAAACAAAAAAGCGTGGTAAGGTAAATATCATCGGGCAGAAATAAACTCCCGATATAGCCGCCGCTGGTAAAGGAGAAAAATATGAGCAATAAAATACTTGTCGTTGACGATGATCTTCACATCTGCGAATTACTCAAGCTGTATCTTGAGAACGAAAACTACACGGTTTTCGTTGCGAACGACGGGCAGTCTGCCGTTGACACATTTTCGGCGAAATCGCCCGACCTTATTCTGCTTGATATTATGCTGCCCAAAATGGACGGCTGGCAGGTGTGCCGTGAAATACGCAAAACCTCATCCGCTCCGATTATAATGCTTACCGCAAAAGGCGAAACCTTTGACAAGGTACTCGGACTTGAGCTTGGCGCGGACGATTATGTTACAAAGCCGTTTGAAGCAAAAGAAGTTATGGCTCGTATCAAGGCTGTTCTGCGCCGAACAAAGGGCGAGGGTGACAACGCGGGCGAAGAAAAGAAAACGGTTGTCTATGATAAACTGGAGATAAACATCGTAAACTATGAACTCAAAGTAAACGGCGTTACGATAGACACTCCGCCGAAAGAGCTTGAGCTTATATATCACTTCGCGTCAAACCCGAACAGAGTTTACACAAGAGATCAGCTTCTTGACGAGGTCTGGGGCTTCGACTATTACGGCGATTCAAGAACGGTTGACGTTCACGTTAAGCGCCTTCGTGAAAAGCTTGAGGGCGTTTCGGATAAATGGGCACTGAAAACCGTTTGGGGCGTAGGCTATAAATTTGAAACCAAGGATTAAGGATAATGGCAATTAAGGATAAATTCAGGTCTGTCAAAAATTATTTTTCAGATCTTGTCCTGATGAGAACAAATATATTTACAAAATATTTTATTCTGTTTGCCGCGATTTTTCTAACGCTGCTCACCGTTCTCGGAACATCTCTTTTTATACTTATAAACAATTATTCCGAAAATGAACGTACACGCCTGCTGCGTGAAAACACCGCCTCAATAGCCGGCACGGTTGAAAGCACGATGATCGTTCAGGATATGAACAAAACCTACAGTGTTGAAAAAGAACTCATCTGCGAAACGCTTGCAACCGTTTCCCAGTCTATAGACGCAGACGTATTTATCTGCGACGTTGAGGGAAGTGTGATACTGTGCAGTGAGAGAGCAGGCACTTCTCCCCTGTACGGCGGATTCTTCACCTGCTCAAAGCATGATAATATGAGTATGAGCAACTATATACTTTCATCTGTGTATCAGCAAGGAGAAATTGTTGCAAAAACAGGAATTCTTGACCGACAGTATTTTGTCGTGGGCCGTCCGATTATATCAAACGGATACATTATAGGCTCTGTTTTTGCTTTGACAAACACGGGTGTGCAGTCGCTTGTTCTTAATTTTTTGAGAATCTTCATAATAGCCGCATTTTTCTGCCTTATTTTTGCATTTTTATGTATATACTACTTAACAAAGAAAATGGTGACGCCTCTTCAGCAGATGAGTTCGGCGGCAAAGCAGTTTGCGATTGGAGATTTCTCTTACAGAGTTAAAATAAACGGCAGAGACGAGCTTGCCGATCTCGGAAGAGCGTTCAACGATATGGCAGACGCGCTCGACGTACTTGAAAGCTCGCGCAGGAGTTTTGTTTCAAATGTTTCCCATGAGCTTAAAACGCCTATGACCTCAATTGCGGGCTTTATAGATGGGATTCTTGACGGTACGATCCCCCGTGAAAAGCAAGATTACTATCTTGAAATAGTAAGCACTGAGGTACGCCGTCTTTCAAGGCTCGTTGTCTCCATGCTCAATATGAGCAAAATAGAGAGCGGAGATCTTGAAATGAAGCCGTCAAATTACGATATATCAGACCAGATCATCCACATACTTCTGACCTTTGAGCAGAAAATTGAAAGCAAAAATATTGAAATAAAAGGTCTTGACGATTTCAAGCCTGTATACATCGTCGCAGATCCCGATATGATTTATCAGGCTGTATATAATTTGTTTGACAACGCCGTCAAATTCACAAATGACGGCGGTTATATAGAAGTCCGGCTCACAGAGCGCACCTCCGGCATTGAAGTAAGCATTAAAAACAGCGGTACCGGCATTAAAGCCGAGGAACTTTCGAGAGTTTTTGAGCGTTTTTATAAGGTAGATAAAAGCAGAAGCCTCGATTCAAAGGGTGCGGGACTCGGTCTTTATATTGTTAAACTTATGATTGAAATGCACGGCGGAAGAGTTGTTGCTAAGAGCGACAGTGAGGACACTGCCGAATTCATATTCAATCTTCCGAAGCAGTTCAGTCCTATATATAAAAAGGAGAAAAAACAGATATGAATGAATTTGACAACAACGAGGAATACTACGATCCAAATTCCGCAAAAGCTGATAATTCCTCCAAAAGCACAGAAGAAAACACAACTTACCACTACGCCTATAGCAATCAGAGTGACAGCGGTCAGGGCGGTCAAAATCCGTATCAGCGCACTTCGTATTATACTCCTCCGCAGAGCAATGATTACCGTTCTCCATCTGACAGCACATCTGCGTCATTTCAGGAAAACACAGGCTTTGGAAATCCCCCGGTAAAAAAGAAAAAAAACAAAGTTGTAACCACGCTTGTCATTGTATTTGCCATCTGCCTTATTATTTCGCTTATCGGAATTTATGCCGCGGCAACCGGGAAGGTACCATCAAATAAAAAAACCGACGACGGCAATCATTCCAATAATAACTCTTCCGCACAGGTCACTGTTGAGGATCAGGGTGCGGTGGATTCAAAAGACACTGACGGAAAATACACCGTTGCGGGAATTGCGGAAAACTTTATAGATTCCTGCGTAGGAATAACCGTATACAAGCAGGCAAACAGCTACAGTAATTTTTACAGCTATGGCTACGGTCAGAACCAGCAGGGCAACAACAGTGACAATGAGGTTGCCTCCGGTGAAGGTTCGGGAATCGTTATGCTTGAGGATTCGGGCAAAACATACATCCTCACCTGTGCTCATGTTATAAGCGAGGGATCAAGCTTTAAAATCACAATGAACGACGGCACGGAATACGATGCCTTTATGGTAGGATACGACGCTCAGACAGACATCGGCGTTCTCTCCATAAACACAACCGGTCTACAGGTTGCAAAATTTGCAAACTCGGATTCAACGGTTCTTGGAGAACAGGTTGTGGCAATCGGCTGTCCCGGAGGTCTCCAATTTATGAACAGTATCACAAGCGGATTTGTTTCGGCGCTTGCAAGACCGATTTCCTCCACAATCGGCTACAATACCGAATGTATACAGATTGACGCCGCAATTAATCCCGGAAACAGCGGCGGCGCTCTGTTCAATATGAACGGTCAGGTTATCGGCGTAAACTCCTCGAAAATTGCTTCTACAGAGTATGAGGGAATGGGCTTCGCCGTTCCGAGCAACACTGCCGTTGAAACCGCAAACAGCCTTATCCGCGTAGGATATGTTGAGGGCAGGGCAAAGCTCGGAATAACCTATAAGAGCATTTCCACCTATTCAAATTCGGAGGCAATTTTATCCGCGCTCGCAAAGCTGGGCTTTGAGAATGCAAACGGAACAATGGTCATCAACAATGTAGACGCAGAATCCGACCTCGCAAATAAGGGAATCCGTGAATACGATATGATTGTTTCCGTAAACGGAAATACGATGACTTCGACAGACGTTATGACCTCCGTTCTTGCGGAAAGCAAACCGGGAGACACGGTCAAGCTTACCATTGCCCGAATTGAAAACAACAATATCGACACGTTTGAAATAGATTGTGTACTGATAGAATCAAAAGGCTGATGAATGAATCATAGGCTCAATGTCCGATGTAGGAATAGAGTGAAGCAATAAAGGACGAGATACGAAACCGAACAGTTGGATTCAACTGTTCGGTTTTCTGCGTATATGCACTTTTTTCTGAAACGTTCAAACCTCTGTAACCGTAAGCATTTTTTTACGTACTTTGATTCTGTTGCTTCAGTCTTCGGTAAAACATTTGTAATGTGTTGTGAGCAGGAATTGACAATGGAATCTTTCCGGGCATATTCTCCGCTCCATTCAGTTTGGTTTTCATTGGCTTTATTTTAATGGTTTTTCGGAATATGTCTCCCTTTTTTTATCCTAAAAAATAAATGTTGAGGTCATTCCTTTACCCCAACATTTATTTCAGAACCAATTTTTTATAGCTCGGCAATAAGCTCCACTTCGCACAAAACGCCCTTGGGCAGAGCCTTTACCGCAACACAGCTTCTTGCGGGTTTGCCTGTAAAATATCTGCCGTACACTTCATTGAACGCCGCAAAATCGTTTATGTCCGCAAGAAAACACACCGTTTTAACAGTCTTTTCCAGGCTTGTTCCCGCCGCCTCGCATACTGCGCGGAGGTTATCGCACACCTGAACGGTCTGTTCCTCGATTGTCTCGGCTTCAACGCAGTTTGTAGCAGGATTGATTGCAATCTGCCCGCTTGTAAAAAGAAAGCCGTTTGCCTTTACCGCCTGACTATAAGGTCCGATTGCGTCAGGCGCGTTTTTTGTTGATACATAATCCATAATGAAAACTCCTTTTCTCTGTCAGTCACAAACCTCAAAGCCCGCTTCTTTAAGAGACTGCCTGATTGAAACAACATGGGCATAATCTCTTGTTTCCACGCCTATGCGCAAATAACAATCGGTAATATTCATATCAAGATCCGTGCTGTCATAATTAATGCTTGTTACATTTGCTCCCGTTGAAGCAATAATGCTTGAAACGTCAGAGAGCTGACCCGGTTTATCCGAAAGAGCAATCGTTATGTTTGCCGTTCTTCCGCTCATTTTCAGTCCGCGCTCAATGACTCTTGAAAGAATTGTAACATCAATGTTTCCGCCCGAAACAAGACAGCATACGTTTTTCCCGTCTATATCCGGAATTCTTCCCGCAAGCACAGCGGCTACGGGGACTGCTCCCGCGCCCTCCGCTATCAGCTTCTGCTGCTCAAGAAGCGTAAGTATTGCCAGAGCGATTTCATCATCGGAAACGGTAACAATCCCGTCAACATATTTTGTAACCAAATCATAAGTAATATCTCCGGGCGTTTTAACGGCAATGCCATCGGCAATAGTCTGCACCTTTGAGAGGGTTTCAATTTCACCGTCAAGGACAGACTTCTCCATGCTCGGCGCCCCCGACGCCTGAACACCGTAAACCTTGCAAGCGGGATTAATCTGCTTAATCGTATAGGCAACGCCGGCAATAAGTCCGCCTCCGCCAATCGGCACAACAACAACGTCCGTCTCGGGAAGCTGATCAAGAATTTCCAGACCGATCGTTCCCTGTCCGGCAATGACGTCTGTATCATTAAATGGGTGTATAAACGTATAACCCTTTTTGTCTCTCAGTTCGATTGCCTTGTTATATGCGTCGTCATAAACACCTTTAACTAAGCAAACTTCAGCGCCATAGCGTTTTGTTGCCTCAATTTTTGAAATCGGCGCGCCGTCCGGCAGACAAATCAGACTTTTTATTCCGCTTTTCGTCGCCGCAAGCGCCACACCCTGCGCATGATTTCCCGCAGAGCAGGCAACAACGCCTTTTTTCCTTTCTTCCTCGGTAAGACAGCTTATTTTATAATAAGAGCCTCTGATTTTGAAAGAACCCGTAACCTGAAGATTTTCTGTTTTAAGATAGATATTTGCTCCCTTTCCGATGTTCGGAGCATAAATCATATCCGTCTCGCGTATCATTTCTTTTAGTACACGAGATGCCTTGTAGACCTTGTCAAGTGTAAGCATTTTTCTCGCCTTCCAACTGATTTTTTGTGTTATTTTAATACGAATTATCTTATTTGTCAAATCTGCTCCGCACAACAGCAAGCTGACACAAATATTTAGCTTATTTTTGTCAAAATCAACGCTTTGCAGATTTGTTAATGATTTATTGTAAACCTGCAAAATGAATAAATCTATTTGAATATTTAAAGTAAATGTAAAAATATAGAATCCCGTTGTTGCAATTACCGTTGGGGAGTGGTAAAATTTTTTAGAGGTGATTCCATGCTGAAAAAAAGAGGAGCAGGTGTTCTTTTGCACATAAGCTCTATGCCTTCTCCCTATGGAGTGGGCGTTTTCAACAGAGAAGTCAAAAACTTTATTGATAAACTGTATGTTATGGGCTTTACCTATTGGCAGGTTCTCCCTTTTAATCCGCTCGATGGCTCAAACAGCCCTTACTGTTCTCCGAGCGCGTTTGCCGGAAATTATCTTTTTATCAATCCCGAAGGACTGCTTGATATGGGACTGATTACGAAAGACGATGTCAAAAATAATATCTACAACGGCTCGCCGTATACGGCAGCATATGAGTTCGCCGCAGAAAAGCGCCTTGAAACGCTTAGAAAGGCATTTTTAAATATTACAGACAGTATAAAAGAAAAAATCCGTGAATTTGAGGCTGAAAACGGCTGGCTTGCCGATTACTCCGTCTATATGGCTGTCAAAGAACTTGAAAACGGCAAGCCTTGGTATGACTGGAGCGCTGCGCACGCTCACTATGAAGGCTGCCTAAAATCCCATTCCTACTCTGAAGAAAGCGCGGAATTCTGGAAATTCGTTCAGTATATTTTCTTTACCCAGTGGTACGAGATAAAGGACTATGCCAATCAAAAAGGCATCGCCGTCATCGGTGATATGCCGATTTACGTTGCCATGGACAGTGCAGACGTCTGGGCGAATCTGTCGCTGTTTCTTATCGACAAAAAATCGCTTGCCGCCGAAAAGGTTGCAGGCGTTCCGCCCGATTATTTCAGCGAAAACGGTCAGCTCTGGGGTAACCCGATATATGATTGGAGTGCAATGAAAAAGGACAACTATTCATGGTGGATTTCAAGGCTCGCCTGTGCACTCAGAACCTATGATGTAGTCAGAATAGACCATTTCAGAGCCTTTGCGAGTTATTGGGAGGTGCCTGCCGAATCTGAGACCGCAAAAACCGGTAAATGGAAAAAAGGACCGGGTATGGATTTATTCAACAAGGTGTTTGAGGTGTTCCCCGACGCGCCGATAATCGCCGAAGACCTCGGCATTTTCGGAGAGGACGTTGTCCACCTGCTTGAGGATACGGGTTTTCCCGGAATGAAAGTTGTTCAGTTCGGCTTTGCGCCTGACGCTGATTCGTCTCATCTGCCTCACAATGCCGTGCAGAACAGCATAAGCTATGTCGGAACGCACGACAACAACACCATACTCGGCTGGCTGTGGGAAGCTTCGGAAACCGAACGGCGTTTTGCCCTTGACTATGTCGGATTTGATGGCAGCAACTGGGGCGATGGCGGCTATCAGAGCCGAAGCTGCCGCAAAATAACGGAAGCGGTTTGGAAAAGCAGTTCAAACGTTGCCATAATCTCCTTACAGGATATGTGCGGTTTCGGTTCCGACGCGAGAATGAATATTCCGGGAGTGCCGGATGAAAACTGGCGTTTTCGAACCACTGCTCAAACAATCGACGCCATTGACTCCGATTATTACAGGCATATAAATGCAACTTTCAGAAGAATGTATCCCGTTTTTGATTAACAATATTAAAGCTCCCTCATAGAATGATATGAAGTTACTTCAAATATTCTGTAAAGGAGTTTTTTTAATGCCCGATAATCCCAATCCTATTTTCGATTCCGGCGAAAGACAGATAAATGAAGCAGTCAGCATTGATACCAAGCGCATTTATGATAGCTGTGTATCAAAAGATTGCCTGGAGGATTTAAGAGTTACATTTTTCTGCCGCAGCCAGCGGCTGATTGACGACGCAGTCACCATTAAATGCCGTGAATGTGAGATTGCCTCCGTCTCGATAGACCTTGAGGAAGTCCCGTTCAACAGAGGCTATTACAGCGTTGATATAACGTTCTACTTCCGCCTTTGCTTTGACACGTATTCTGCTCCCTGCACCGCTCCGGAAATTGCGGTCGGCTTTGCACAGTTTACCAAGAAATGTATACTTTACGGCTCTGACGGCAATGTAAAAGTGTTCACTTCAAATCCTGCAACAGAAGATCTTGACTGCCCCGAAGCGCCGCAGTACACAAATCCGATAGCCAAGGTACAGGCTGTTGACCCCGTTGTTCTTTCCACAGATATAGTTGACGCTTGCGACTGCACAATTCCGATTTGCTCATCGTTTCCACAGTCAATCCTTAACAACGTTTCAGACACTGTTCCGAGCGCAGGCTCTTCAAGAGCTGTTCTTGTAACACTGGGACTGTTCAGCATAGTTCAGATGGAGCGTGACGTTCAGGTGCTTATTCCTGCGTATGCCTACAGTCTTCCCGAAAGAGAATGCTGCTGCAATACACAGAATCCCTGCGAAACATTTCAGGCGATTGATTTTCCGATTGAGGAGTTTTTCCCGCCCGACAGAGAAAACCAGAACTGCTGCTGTGAAAACAACGAAGAGTAGCCCCCTTATACTAAACAAGTATTCAAACCTCAAAAAGCCTTCTCCGACTTCTATGCCGGGGAAGGCTTTAAGCAATGGATAAAGTATTTATCCGGTGATATAGCCGAACATTGTGCAGACATTTTACTTTCGCAATGATTCGCATATCGAAACTTTGTCAAAAGCCTTGCATTTTTTGATTACATTATGAATTACAACTTTTCAAGCCTTGCAAAATTTGCCATCAGCTTTTTCGTGCCTGCGCGGTCGAATGCCACTTCAAGCAGAATATCGTTGCCCATCGCCGTTGCCGAAAGCACTACGCCCGTACCAAAGGTTTTATGCCTTACGGTATCACCAACACTGTATTTTGCCGCACTGTATTCAGCCTTATTTCCGACCTGACCGAAGCTGTGCGCGTGGCGTGAATTTTCCCTGTTTCTTCCAATTTCACTTCCGCTGTCCGAAAGGAAACCGCCACGCGAAATATATGTATCTGCTGTTATATCGTTTGTAACATCCTCAGGAATCTCACGCAAAAACCGTGAAGTCTGATTTCTGTTTGTTGTTCCATAAAGCATACGCCTGCGCGCATTCAAAAGATAAAGCTTTTCTTTTGCCCTTGTGATTCCAACATACGCAAGGCGGCGTTCCTCCTCCAAATCCTCGTCACTGTATACAGACTGCCCGCCCGGAAAGATTCCCTCTTCCATTCCCGGAATGAATACGATCGGAAATTCAAGTCCCTTTGCGGAATGGAGCGTCATAAGAACAACGCAGTCGTCCGCCTCATTATATGAATCTATATCGGAAACAAGCGCAACATCTTCCAGAAAATCCGAAAGGTCGAATTCCCTGTCCTCCTCCTGATACCTTATGAACATTGACGAAAGTTCGCTGATATTATTTTTTCTGTCCTGCGCCGTTTCGGGATCTTCGTCAAGATAATCAAAATACTTTATCCCGTCGATAATTTCCTGAAGCAAATCGGAAAGCGACATTCCGTCATTAAGAAGCGTTCTGAAATGATTTATCGTATCGGCAAAGTCTGTCAGCTTTTGCGCGGAACGCATTGTTTTCTGAAATTCATCGCTTCTTTCGCAAACTTCAAAGGCAGAGATACCAAGGCCCGTTGAAATCTCCATAATATTTGCAAACATCGTATCTCCGATACCGCGTTTCGGAACATTTATAATTCTCTGCAAACGAACATTATCGGAAGGATTGTTTATTACTGCAAAATAAGAAATAATATCCTTTATTTCCTTTCGGTCAAAGAAACGGTTTCCGCCGATGATTCTATGCGGAATTCCGCTTTTTGTCAGAGTGATTTCAAGGCTTCTCGATTGCGCGTTCATTCTGTAAAGAACGGCGTGGTCGCTCATTTTTCTGCCCGCAGCAACATTTCTGAGGATTTCCTGAGCAATAAAGGATGATTCCTCCTCCTCGCTGTCCACGGTATTAAAAACAATTTTTTCACCCGCGCCTGCCGCAGTCCAGAGATTTTTGCCTTTTCTGTTTTTGTTGTTTGAAATCACGGCGTTTGCACCGTCAAGTATATTCTGCGTCGAACGATAATTCTGTTCAAGTCTGATTACTTTCGCGTTTTTATATTGATTTTCAAAAGACAAAATATTTTCTATTGTTGCGCCGCGAAAACGATAAATGCTTTGGTCGTCGTCGCCGACTACGCAAATGTTCTCATACCCTCCTGCAAGGAGAGACACCAGCACATACTGCGCGTGCGAGGTGTCCTGATATTCGTCCACCATAATATATTTAAACTGGCGTTGATACAGCTCAAGTATATCGTCATTTTCCTTCAAAAGCTTCACGGTATTGAAAATAATATCGTCAAAATCCATTGCGTCCGACTTCAGAAGTTCTTTCTGATAAAGCGCATAGCAATCTGCAATTTTATCTTTTCTGAAATCGTTTACCGCGCACGATTTATATTCCGCAGGGTCAATAAGACTGTCTTTCGCCATTCCGATTTCGTTGAGAATGGATTTGTGGTTTATTATTTTATCCGAAATCCCGAGTGTTTTCTGACAATGTTTCATAACACGCTTTTGATCATCCGTGTCATAAATCGTAAAATGGCTGCTATAGCCGAGCCTGTCCCCAAAACGTCGCAGTATCCTTGTGCAGCAGCTATGGAATGTATACGCCCATATATCTGCCGCGCTGTTACCGACTGCGTTCACAAGCCGTTCCCTAATCTCACCTGCCGCCTTGTTCGTGAATGTAATTGCAAGCACCTGCCACGGCCGGGCAAGCCCGCTTTCTATTATATGCCTAACGCGGTTTACAAGCACTGTCGTTTTTCCCGAGCCTGCTCCTGCGAGAATCAGCAGCGGTCCCTCCGTATATTCAACAGCCTGCTGCTGCATTCCATTCAACGCCATATTTATACCTCATCTCTTTTCTGCTGAAAAAAGGGTGTCGCCGACACCCTTTAATTTATTTTATTTTACCAATTATCTCAACCGAGCAGAGTCAGCAAAACACCCGCCGCAACGGCAGAGCCGATAACGCCCGATACATTCGGTCCCATAGCGTGCATAAGCAGAAAATTTGTGGGATTTTCTCTCTGCCCCTCTTTCTGACTTACACGCGCCGCCATCGGAACTGCCGAAACACCTGCCGAGCCGATAAGCGGATTGACTTTTCCCTTTGAAAAAATATACATCAGCTTTCCGAAAAGCACGCCGAAAGCCGTGCCACAACTGAATGCCACAAGTCCGAGCGCAATAATCAGAAGCGTCTGCCACTTGAAAAACGTCTGCGCGCTCGTTGTAGCGCCGACGGAAACACCGAGAAGAATCGTTACTATATTCATTAGCTCATTCTGCGCAGCCTTTGCGATACGCTCCGTTCTGCCGCTTTCCTTAAGCAGATTTCCGAACATCAACATACCCACAAGTGCCGCAGCGTCGGGCAGAAGCAATGCCACAATAACGGTTACCATAATCGGAAACAGTATCTTCTCAAGCTTGGATACGGGGCGGAGATTTCCCATAACCACCGCGCGTTCCTTTTTAGTGGTCAATGCGCGCATTATAGGCGGCTGTATTACGGGAACGAGCGCCATATACGAATATGCCGCAACGGCAATCGTGCCGAGAAGTGCAGGCGAAAGAATGGATGTAACAAAGATAGCCGTAGGTCCGTCCGCACCGCCTATGATGGCGATAGAGCCTGATTCCTGCGGAGTAAATCCGAGGAGTGTTGCGCCGACATAGGTGATAAAAATTCCAAACTGCGCCGCCGCGCCGAGAATAAAGCTTTTCGGATTCGCGATAAGCGGCGTAAAATCGGTCATCGCGCCGATTCCGAGGAATATCAGCGGAGGATAAATACCCGCCTTAACCCCGAAATAAAGAAAATCCATCAGACCGGGCGTGCAGACAGCTCCCGTTGCTTCATTGACAACTCTTCCTGCCAGCAAGTCAATAAAACCGTCAAGCGAATGATACTGCACCGCAAGATTCGCTCCGGGAATATTGGCAAGCAGCATTCCGAAAGCAATCGGAATCATAAGAAGAGGCTCAAATCCCTTTTTGATGCCAAGCCACAGAAAGAGGAACGAAAAGCCAAGCATTATAAGATTTTTATAGCCGCCGTCAGTAAAGAAATATGCGTAGCCGCTGTTTGCGAAAACATCCGCAACGGCATTCCATATACCCTGTAAAATATCCATTATGTCCTGTCCTCCAGATCAATCAAAAAGGCCTTGTGTTCTCGGAAACAGCAGCCATTGCCCAAGGATTTCTTGAGCTGATATTTTTTCGTTTAACAGATCGAATCACAAAACCGGAGCCGCCCTCGCTTGCAGCAACAGCAGCGGTGATTGCCGCAATGATTTCACCGCTTATTCCCTGTTCTTGCTCTGCAATAGGCAACGCCGCCGGCGCCGCGGGAACAGAGCCTGCCTGCTGCATCGGTATTAATGTAATTTCATCGTCCAATGATACAATTTTTTCTTTTCTTGATTTTCTTTTTCTCATATCTTCCATTTTGGAAACAAGGTTTCCGAAACCTCCGAAAATAAAAATAAATAAAACCAACACCGCGAGCACTATGCCCACGCCTGCCGCAACAACTGTTGCAACAAGTCCCCAGTCAAGAGAGGAAAGGTATTCTCCGTATCCGTTGATTTTTACGGGCAGGGAATCAAAAACAAAAAAAGTAATCTGATTCATTCAAACATTCCCCCATTATTCAGATTATTAAGTATTATAAAACAGTTGAATCCATTTTTCAACAGAAAAATAATAATTTCGGTTTCATTGTTAAAAAACTGTCAATGTGAATAAAAACCCGTCAGCCCCTTGATTTATTTTTGAAAATGTTTATAATAATAGTATAAACGTAAAAGGCGGCGAAATTATGAAAAAGGAAACGCTTATCATTGCAATACTTGTTGCCCTTATCATTCTATGGATTACAGAAACTTTGGGTATGCGCAAAACCTCCAAAATTCTTGGAGGCGCTGTTGACATCGGCTTTTCACTTTTAAGATAGGATCACGCAAAAGCGCGGCGCACGGTAATTCCCGTGCGCCGCTTTCCGTTTTGACCGTACCAACTGACGTGTACGGTCAAAACGTATGTTATACCGCAGCATCCGCATTATTTCTGTTTATCCTATTCGCAACATAATCCATTGTGTTTTTCGTAAGCGAATTATCCACATCAAAATAATACGTATCAAAAAAATCATCTTCATATACGGAGTCGCTTCTTATATATTCACTTATCTGCTCAATCGTCATATTTTTCAGCTTTTTACGCGTTTCCTCATTCACATCAGGCTTTATTGTATAAAGCGTAATCGAATAGTATTTGTAATCCTCCAAAACGGTTTCGTCTGAAGCTTCCTTATCTGCGTAAGCGGTTAATTCCTCATCACTGTATTCATATTCCTGATAGTAGTACATTCCGAAGCTGTTTGCTGCTGTGTAAAACACAAAATCCTCATCACTCTGACTGAGCAAATCGTCCATATAAATATTAAACAATTCATCATAGCTTTCCGGTTTGAAAATATCTGTATAAATCTCATTCAGCGTTTCATCGGTTTCACCGTAATAATCGACCTGCATAAACGCAATATCGTCTTTATTCAGGTTAAACGGCTCGGTTTGGGAAAGAGCTTCTTCGTTTTTGAACGCGGCAACAAATTCTTTGTAAATGCTTGCAGTATCCACAGAATATGTTCTTGAAACGGTTTTTCCGTTTTTAAGATTATATTGGATTTTAACGTCATATAGCTGCCTGTCATCATAAAGGAAAATAATGCTGTAAATATCTTTTATATCAACCTTTGAGGCATTTATCGTGTTCTTATCCACGATTTTCTTATGAAAATTCCTGATTCCGTTTATTTTATCTTCGCTCTCAAATGTAATCCGGAGATTTTCATCATCCTGATTATCAATGGAATTTTCAATGAGTGACGTAACAGGCATAATATATTCATCAGAATAATACGGACTTGAAACCTGAACGCTCTGAATTTCCTCAGTCTCCGGAACATACATTACATAACCCAAAGAATTCTGAAGATGAACGGCGGCAACAAAACATATGCAAACCGCACATACAACAGCGCAGGTTACCGCAGTTTTTCTTATCATCGGCTTTCTGTATAAAACAACGGTATACAAAAGCGTTACCAGAACAGAAAAAATAATTCCCGAAATAATCACCGTCACAAGATTTGAAATAAAGCCCAGATACAGAAATGCCGAAATCACAAGCACCGAATGGAAAATGTACGGCATAATTTTACCTGAGACGGAAAGCTCTGCCGCCTCTGCTTTTCTGTTTTTAAAAAGAATATATCCTGCCAAATAAGCCGCCGCGATCTCAACAACCGAAAAAGCTGATAAAATCAGAATGGATTTAATATTATATGCTCTAAAAACCGATGTAAAAAAGTTCAGCAGAGGATTAACAGCGGAAAAAATAATTGAATCCGTGTAAAAACCCCATATGCTGTTAATGCCGTTCATTATACCTGAAGCAAAGAAAATTGTTGAGAATAGGCTTATGATTGCGAAAACCGCATAATGAATGATTCTGCCGGAGCATACGGCACACACAACAAGAACCGCAAAAAAGGCAAGAACAGACAGCAGGGCTGCAACCAATAATGAAAATACGGCGGAATAATCAAACGACGCTCTGAGGTTTTCCGGGAGCTTGCACAGTACCAGAAATGTCAAAAGCGGCAAAACTGTTATTACGATATTTGCAATTGCCGCGAAAAGCATATTTGCGTTGAAATACACGCCCCTTTTGATCGGCGCCGAAAAATAGAAATCCGTGGCTCTTTTGCTGTAAATCCCTCTAAAAAGCCTGGGCGCTGAAATAATGTTTAAAAAGAAGCAGATAGCAGAAGAAAAAATAATTACCGCAAATGCCTCAGCTGTGGCGTCGTACTTGTCCTTTAGAACAATTAAACCGTCATTTACCTGAGAAATGATATACCCGAATAAAAAGAAAGAAAAAAGTACGGACAAAACGAGTCCCGCTATCTGAGGCCCTGAGCAGCGCTTCAGATTGTCTTTAAATACTGCCGAAAATCCGTTAGCTGAATAATTTATTGATGTCATATCCTGCTACCTCCATTTCACTTATAAACAGTTCTTCAAGTGTGAGCGGCAGATACTCGGAAAACTGCGGCTTTGCTTCCTCAATCACGGACATAATCGCGTTTTCCTCTCCTCTGACGGTTATCTGCGTCATCCTGCCCTGGTGGGCTTCCTTGACAATATTCAGTCTATCGCGTATATACTGCATATCCCCATCGTCTTCAAGAACAAACTGCACTCTGTAAATACCGAGAGAATCTCCGTCTATATCCTTTTCCATAAGAATACCGCCAAGATGAAGAAGTCCTATATGGTCACAGAAACCTTCAAGTTCTCTCAGATTATGGCTCGCGATTATAACCGTTGCCTTTGTTTCATCAATATATTCTATAAGAATTTTTTTAACAAGCTCGCGGATAACAGGGTCGAGTCCGTCAAAAATCTCATCAAACAGAATAAATCTCGGCATATATGACAGCGCAAGAATGATAGCGCTCTGTCTCTGCATACCTTTGCTCATAGAAGATATTTTTTTATTTACGTCTATCGGAAAAAGAGCTTTTAAACGATCGTATTTTTCACTGCTCCATGAGGGATAAACAGATTTGTAATACTTAGCCATACTCTGTGTTGTAGAGCCTTGGAAAAAATAAGGAAAATCCGAAACAAATGCTGTGGCATTTTTAACTGCCGGATTTTCAAACGGCACGGCGCCGTTAAGGTAAACATTTCCGCCGTCAGGAGAAAAAACACCTGCTATAATGCGCAGAAGTGTGCTTTTGCCTGCCCCGTTTGAACCGACAAGTCCGAAAATTGAGCCGTCTGAAACGGAAAATGAAACGTTGTTCAGCGCCATCGTCTTGCCGAAGTATTTTGTAAGATTTTTTATTTCAATCACTTTCGTTCTCCTCCCACACAATATTTATGATTTTCATGATCTCCGACCGTTTTAAGCCTGCGTTTTTCGCGTCCTTAAGGTGAAGCTTTATATTTTTTTCGGCAAGCTTTTTCACTCCGCTGAGACTCTGCGTGCCGTTTACAAAAACACCTTTTCCTGAAATTGTGTAGATAACTCCGTTTGCCTCAAGATTTTTATACGCCTTTGAAACGGTGTTTGGATTTATGCCCAGTTCTGTTGCGAGGCTTCTTACAGAGGGCAGCAAACTGTCTTTTTCATAAACACCTAAATGAATATATTTTACGATAGCCTTTTCAAGCTGAATATATATAGGCTCCGTACTTTTGGAATTTAATGAAAACATTAATACTCCTTTCCGACTGCAGACAAAACAATCCGAGTCTATTCGTTATGTATGGCGGTCAGGGCGCTGACCTTGACGGAGCGCTTTGCCGGAGAAAGACCTGCAAGAATACCGACAAGCATTGAAAACATTATGCCGAGAATAATAAGCCATGGGGGAACGGAAGAAACGCACACAACCATTCCCTCTTCCATTTCTCCCATTGAGGAAACAACAATTCTTGCCACTGCATTTGCAATAAAGGATATAACTATGCTTATGCCCACCCCTATGCTGCCTCCGATCAATCCGATCGTACCCGCCTCATAGAGGAATAGACGCTTAATATCGTCCAGATCGCAGCCGAGAACCTTCATAATGCCTATTTCCTTCGTGCGCTCAAATACAGACATAACCATCGTGTTACTTATTCCGAACGCGGCAACAAACATTGAAATTGCACCTATTGCCCCGAGAACAAGCTGAACAACCATCATAACCTTTTTGACATAATCAAGGTCCTCCTTATCGGAGTAACAGCCAAAGCCCGCTGCCTGAATTTTCTCCTGCACGGCGTCCACGTTGTCTATATTGTCAACATAGACAAGCATTTCGCCGTAATTCAGTTCCTCATTATGCACGGAATTCAGTTTGTTGTACTGAGCGGCAAGTTCTTTCGCAAACTCCATATCAACAAAAACAGCGTCATAGGTATCGTAATCGATTTTGAAATCATGTTTCAGTACGCCGCCCACCTTTATTCTGATGCGGTTTGCTGCCGTCGACTGCTGTTTGCCTTCCTCTTCGGAATAAAGGCACGGCTCGATGAAGAAAACATCTTCCATGGGATTTATTTCACAATCGGTTATTTTGTGATTTTCATCGTATTTGAATTTTACTTGATTCCCCTGTTTGTCATAAAACTGAGTTACTGCTTCATCTCCGAAAAATACGGTATTTTTCTTGTTGACATTATCAAAGCTGCCCTCATTCAGCGTATAGCCCATTTCTTTCATCGCATCAAAATCCACGCCTTTTATGGTGACCCACTGAGTCAGGTATTTTCCCCTGCTGATAATCGCTTTTTCGCCGATATTCAGCGTGGGAATCA
The DNA here is from genome assembly GCA_947585615.1 of uncultured Clostridia bacterium. Taxonomy (GTDB): domain Bacteria; phylum Bacillota; class Clostridia; order Oscillospirales; family Acutalibacteraceae; genus Eubacterium_R. The sequence goes on along the minus strand of CANPXD010000012.1, from coordinate 13,573 downwards.
CCATTTTAACGTTATCTATACTGCTCAGATATTCAACTGCTCTGTCGTTAAGCGGCAAGGTCTGCTCATCATTGGATTCATCAATAATCTGGTAGACGCTTATCTTGTTCAGCGTGGAATCGGACTGATACTGCGACGTCACCATTTTATCTATACCGACGCCGATTGAAACCATTATCACGATTGCGCAAGTTCCGATAACAACGCCGATAACCGTAAGCTTCGTTCGTGTTTTCCTGTTTTTGAGGTTTTGAAGAGCCATTGAAAAAAGATCAGATTTCTTCATTGAAGAGGTCACTGCCTTTCTTTGCTTTTCTCTTTTTAACTGCCTTTTTGATAACGATCGCGCCGACAATGATTACAACAATACCGGCAACACAGCCGATAATTATCGGAACATAATTTGATTCTGTCGGCTCCTGTTGCTGTTCATTTTGTATGAGTTCTTCATACGGGTCAACGTAAATCTCCGCCGTAACAGACAGTTCCTGTTCGATTGACTTTTTCTCCATATTCTCGTTATCATACTCAAATACGATGAAAAGCTTTTTTACGCCCTCCTCGGTGAATGTCACGGGGAGATTGTAGTTGCTTGTAAACTGTGTGCCCGGTTCGATATTGCCTATAAATGAGGAAACGATAACGTTTCTGTTTTCATCAAGCAGCTTAACGCTTCCGTTTAAAAGCCTTGTCTGCCCGTTATTTATAAGCTGAAATGCGCAGTCGTTTTCAGTATCCACCGTAACCGTCTGGTCCGCAAGAGCTATTCCCTCAAATTGAACCTTATCAGGCTGTACAACAGGAACGCTCATCACAAGTTCGGCGCTGCCCGCTGTCTTTTCCGTGTCAAAATATTCATACGAAATGCTTGCCGTAATGGGGTGGACTCCCGACGGCGCCGCATTCAAACAAGTAAAGTTTTTGCTAAACTTTACGGCTGCGTTTTTTGAAATGGAATCAACGCTGATTGTATCCGTTCCGTCCGCAACAACAAATGTTTCTCCGCCGTTGAGTTTAATTATGATATTCCTGACTGTAATATCCTTTGAGTTGTTTTTAACCGTAAAGCCGAGCGTAAAGGTATTTCCTCCCTGAATAGGCTCAGAGCCGTAGGAAAAATCGGTTATAAGAAGCTGCGGCGTCAGCAAAGCGCTTTGCTGACCTTCGTTTTTATCGGTCTTAACAACGCTTATGCTCATTGAAGCCTCGGATGTTCCCGAAAACTTTTCACCCGAATCAAAATACTCATAGGAGGCAGAAATCGAAATCGGGAAACGTCCTCCGTCCGTTCCGCCAGAACAGTAAAATGTTTTAGAAAATGACTTCGTTCCGCCGGCTGATATACTATCCGTATAAATTGTGTCTGTCGCTCCGTCAGCGATAAACACCTCTCCGCCTGAAAGGTGAAGCAGTATGTTTTCGATTTTAAGCTTGCTGCTTGTGTTTTTGAGCTTGAAATTAAGCGTAAAGCTGTCTCCGCTATGTATACCCTTTTTGTTTACCGAATAGCTTTCGATTACAAGATTGGGACTGAGTTCGGAAGGCGTGGCGGTTTCCTCATCTGCAAAGCATACTCCTGCCGGAAGCGACAGCGTCAGCAAAAAAAGCGCTGAAATAATGAACGAAATAACCTTTTTCATATTTTTTCTCCTTTATCGGTCAATTCCTCCGATTGAATTTTTCCATCAGTAATCCTGACAATACTATCTGCAAATTTAGCAACATTTTCATCGTGTGTGACAAGAATCATTGTCTGATTGTTTTTGTGAACAAGCTCTGTTATAAGATTCATAATCTCAGCTGTTGTTCTGCTGTCCAGGTTTCCCGTTGGTTCATCTGCAAAAATCACTTTTGGGTCTGTCACAAATGCACGCGCAATTCCCACTCTCTGCTGCTGACCGCCGCTCATTTCATTCGGCTTATGCCTCATTCTGTTTTCAAGCCCAACAAGCGCCAGCATTTCCCTCGCTTTTTTTATTCTTTTATCCTTGTCCGCTCCCTTAAAAACAAGCGGCAGAGCAACATTTTCCTCCGCTGTCAAGGTTGAAATGAGATTATAGGACTGAAATACAAAACCGGTAAACCGTTGCCTAAACTGAGCAAGCTGGTGTTCGGAGAGCGTGTCAATACGGTATTTTCCGATCTGAACGGTTCCCGATGTGGGCCGCTCAAGACCTGCCAGCATATTCAAGAGTGTTGATTTGCCCGAGCCTGAGGTGCCGAGAACACAACAGATTTTTCCGCGCTCTATTTCAAGGCTGACATCGTCAAGCGCAATTATTTTCTCGTTGCCGACTCTGTAATATCTGCACAGTCGCGATGTTTTGATAAATGCGTTTTCAACCGCCATACTTCACGCTCCTTTTCCTTAATTTAACTGTACTATCACAAATAATACAGTTTACATTTTTAAAATATCATACCCATACCATTATGTCAACACTATTTATCTATTATTTAAAATCTTTAACCACTTCTTAACAATGTGCGAAAATAAACGGACTTATTTCAGATGAAATCCGAAAAAGTCCGTATCTGTTTAATATTTCATTTCAACAATGTTTTCTCCCGTTTTGCCGTTATATTCAACAACGCCTTTTCCGGGAATATATATCTGTGTTTTTACATTTTTGTTTTCAAAAAATTCATCCTGTTCCCATACGAAGCGGAAGCTTTTCTCCTGAGTTTCGGTATATATCTCTTTTATTTTACCGCACACGGCAACAGGATACGGTCTATTGAAAGTGTCCAGAAACTTATTGTTGCCGAAATTTAATGCCCAGTAAATGCTGCTCCAATGATTTTTTTCAAATTGCGCCATAATATAATCAATATGTTCTATCCATTGACAGTGTTTGAGCGAACCTGCGCCGCCCCATTCGCCGACAATCACGGGAACATTCATTTTAATCTGATTTTTTCTTACGGAATCTATAATATATTGAACCCTTTCATTGCTTGAATAATTGTTATATAAAGGCGAATCAATAAAAATATCATAAATGTGGGGAGAATATACGAAATTTTCTCCCGTTTTGATTTCAAACGGTATTCCGAGATTTGAATAGTAATTATGCTCAAAAACACAGAAAGCATTCTTTATTTTTACAGCGCCGCTGATTTTATCAATAAACAGCTGATAGTATTTTCTGTCAAACGGGTTTGTAAATTTTTCAAGACCTTGAACCGCTTTGCCGAAATTTTCTCTGCTGCTCATTATGTCCAGAATATTCCTAAGTTTCTTTTTGCTTTTGACGGAAAATACGATGCGCAAAACCATAAAAGCAAAAGCGGCTTTGTCGTTCATTGAATTAAAATACTTTTCCGGCACTAAATTTCTGCCTGTCGCCGCTTTGTAAAAACGCTTTACAACATTGAGAAATATATCTCTTCCGTTTTTATCAACATACGGCTCGTTGAGATAATCCAGTCCGATAATGTTGTCACAGTCGGAAAGCTTGTCCGCAAGGTAAGCCCACGCTTTTATAAACTTATCCAGCACGTCATCCTTATTATTCCAGAAATCACTGAACGCCTGCTGGACGCCGTCCATATAAAAGTAACCTTCCGCCCATATTGCAAACGGTTTTTTGCTCTTGATGCCTTTGTCTATTGCCCACTTCGGCGCACCGTCTCCGTAAAAATACTCCGAAAACAAATCCTGGTGCATATCAAGAAGAACATAGATGCCGTTTTTGGCGCATTCTTCAATAAATTCTCTGAGGGCGCAGATAATCTCATCGTTGTAGTTCCCTTCAGCCGGTTCAATACAGTTCCAGGTTATACCGAGCCGCACAATATTCGCGCCGATGCTTGTAAGCTTTTCAATCGTATCCTTTTGCGGAACAACACGCCTGAATTCGGATGCCGAAATATTCCTTTTAATGCAGATATTTATTCCCCTGAATATCCTCTGCCTGCCGTGTTCATCTCTTAGTACCTGACCGTCACAATAGAAATTTTCCATATTATTCCCGTCATCAACAACTATGTTTTCTGTCTGTTTATATGTCTTGTCTATTACTGAGCCTGCGCGGGGCTGATTGTTATATTGGCAATTCTCGGCGCTGATGTCACACCGCCGTTAAAGCTTCCCGAACCGTCATTATACAGAGTAAAGGTATTATTACCCTGAACAAGCTCTATATTTGCCGTAATGGTTGTATATGTATCCCAGCTTGCCGTATTTCTGCAATATATTTTATAATCCCTGCCGTTTACCGAAATATTGACAAACTCCTCAACAAGATCAACATTATATGAATGTACGCCGTTTTCCTCGTTGTTTGAATACAGAAGCGTCAGTTTGTATTCACCGCTCTGCGGCACATTTATATTATAAACGGCAGAACCGCCCTCGGATGTGATACCGTCTATATAGCTTATTCTTTCATTCTCGTTGTAACGCGCTGTGCCGGAAAGCGTGATATACTCATGCGCGTCTTTATAATACCGCTGTGCGGTTTCGTTTTTTTCTGAAGCTTTTGCCGTAAGTTGAGCGTCTGCGGAGGCGACCTCAATATAATTCAGTCCCCTTCTGAGGAAAACAGTTGCCAGACCGTTTTCATCTGCTGCGGCAGACAAACCGTCAACAAGTACGGCAGCATTTGCGGCTGTCGAAATATCATAATATCCGTCTTCGGGAGCAACGGAAACGAATGCGGAATTTTGCTGTGTAGTTCTGTCTGCATCAAACAAAACAGCTATATGCGGATATTTTTCCGCAAGTGTGTAAGCATAGGAATCCTCCGTTTTGCTCTCGGAAATATTGTCATTCCTTTTAACAAGCAGAGAGTCAAGAACATAAGTACCCTTATTGTGCATTATCCTGATTGTATGGCTGCCCTTTTTCAGATCCTTAACAAGAGTCTTCGATGTTGTTATTTCGCTTCGTATCGTGTTTTCAAACTCAAGCAGACTCTGTTCCTCGCCGTCAATCATAAAATCAGCATATGTAAAGGTGCGGTCGTCCGGATTCTGCCTGCCGTTTTCGTCGTATATCCCGTCGTTTGCATTGCCGTAAATAAACATCAGATCATAGCTTGCCGTTTCGGGAACCCTTATTTTTATTTCAACACCGTCTCCCTCATTTTCATTTCCGCCGACCATACCGTTTATTTCGCCTGTTGTGGCATAGGCGCTGTCGTATGTATAGGCGTTGCCGAGAAGCGTTCCGTTTTCAAACTCATAACGTGTATAGAGATTATCGTTTTTTATTTTCTCATCCTTTTCTGACGCTTCGCAGACTTCTATATGATATGATGTATCCTCGTCCATTTTTCCGAGATTAATTCTGAGTGTGCCGCCGCACTTAGTTTTATAAGCCCTGACAATCTCAGGCTCAAACACCATACCCGAGATTCCCTGATACGTCACAGCGGAGATTTTAACATAAACCTCCTTGCCCTTGAGAGCGGTATCCGAAAGGTTTTTGATTTTTACATTTCCCTTATAGTCCGCGCCCGCGACAAGTATATCGAGCTTATCTTTTTCATCGGTAACAGAGCCGAGACCCATAAAACGCTGAAACCTGAATTCTCTCTTTTCTTTAACTGCCTTTTCAAAATCAGAGTGGAACATATCAGAAATCTTGGAATTCATGCTCTGCCCTTCCATATCGGCATACCAGCGGTAAACCCACCACGCAGAATTGGGCGTATTGTAATCCGCAGCTGTGTTGCAAAGATTATTTGCAAGCAGCCAGTATGCCTGTTCTCCGTAAACGCCCGACTGCTCAATCTTTGTAATATATTTAAGCATTGTGTTCGGACTTCCGTTGTCCTGCATTCTGCCATACTCGGAAACAATCACAGGCGTATTTTCCGAAATTTCGAGGCTTTTTTCAACATTCTTTAAATCGTCAATATGCGCCTGCCAGTCATAAATTGAGCGGTCGCCCAGTTCGTGATAAATCAGAATATCGGGGGTACAGCCGTTTTCGCAGGTATAGGTAAGAAAACCGTTCATATTCTCGCTGTTATAATCGCAGTAGCCCGGTCCGCCTATAAGCGCGACGGGATCAAGCTCTTTGACGTAATCGTATGTAAGCTTCCACGCCTCATAAAAATTCTGCTTGCCGGCGTCGTCAAAGACGCTGTATCCGCCTTGATCATTATTTTCGTCCTTAATCCATGAACCGAACCATACGGCGTTATCGCACTCATTATAAAGGCAGTATACGATTTTATTGTGATAATCGGAGCTTTTTATTTTATTCACTGTCTGCTCGACCATCGGAAAAAATACGCTTTCAACGTATTCGCGCCAATCGTATGTTCCGTTTCTTTTCATCTCCGTTATATTCTCGTGGTCATAATACCATGTTGCATACATATCCTGAAGATACACAACAAGATAATCGCATTTTCCGCCTGCCGTTGCCTCGGCAGCGACATTTCCCATATCGGCTATGGGGTGCTGAAGTCCGCCTGTGGTTTTTGTCGCAAGCGATGATAAATCAATGCTTTCGACCATATTGTACGACGGCACTCCGTCCTCCGCGATTCCATAAAGAAATCCGGACGCCCTGCTTGAAATTTCTCCTGTTAAATTCGCCGCGTCGAATGTTATCGTAGGTTTATATGTGAGGAAAAAACAGCCTGCTGCGAGCGCGAGAATAATGATGACTGAGATTATGGCAATAAGTACCTTTTTTAAAATGTTCTTGGCTTTCATAAATTAATCCTCAATGAAGCATAGATTTAACGCTTTTTCTTCAATTCTGAAACGAACTTCCGTGTAATCAAAATTTTCACCGTCGCAGTTGCCGAGAAGCGGTTTGCCGTCCGCCGTCCATATCCTGCCCCCGACAACGTGTCCGATATGTATTTTATCCGAATACTCGTTTGCAGTGCCGGCGCTGTATCTCGGAATAAGTGGAAGCGCCTGCACCAGATTCATTGCGTCGGCAATGCAGTAATCAAGCAATCCGTCGTCAAGGCGTGCGTCCGGAGCAGGACAAAAGCCGCCGCCGTAATAGCTGGCATTGCAGATCGCAAACAGGGTGTAATCCATAGGAGTCTTTGTTATTTTATAAGGCTTGCCGTTATCATCAATGCAATTTATATCAATATTGATTTTATATTTCATAGACTGCATAATCGAAGGAATAATCGCAATATTATACGCCTGATGACCGAGAAACTTAAATTTATCCGAAAGCTTTTTCCCGATTGTTTCAACCTTTGTGTCAAGACCGTAGCTCATAACGTTTATGCACTTTTCACCGTTATAATCAATCAAATCAATCGGCTTAACACGGTATTTTATTTTTCCGCTGTGCAGCCCGAAAGCTTTTACGACGTTGAATGCGTCGATTTTTTTCACGCCGTATATTTTTTTTGCAAAGTCGTTTCCCGTTCCGAACGGAAGAAGCATAAGCGGCGTTTCGGTATTGGCAAGACCGTTCGCCACCTCGTGTACCGTGCCATCGCCTCCGCAGGATACGATAACACAGTCCCTGCCGTAGTTCACAGCGTAATCGGCTGCGATTTCCTTGGCATGACCGCCGTATTTGGTTTCCTCAATAATCATCTCATCATCAGGATTGAGTCTGAATGCAGACTGAACCTGCTTAAACAAAAGCCTTCGGATTTTATTTCCGGCAATCGGATTTTCTATAAAAACGTATTTCATAAACTGCTCACCTTATTACATAACTCTTGTTCCGCCCACCGGTCTTATAATCAGAACGTGGCAGCTTCCTGTGCCGAAAACGCTTTCCATTCTGCTTTTGTAAGTGTCAAGCAAATTATTCGGAACAAAGGCCTGAATCGTTCCTGCAAAACCGCCTCCGTGAACACGGTAAGCGCCGCTGCCTCCGATAATATCCTCGGTTAAACAAAGTGCAAGCGAAATTTTCTGTTGCGCGGTGTCTGTCGGAGAATAAACATTTTGATTATACATATAAGAAGATCTGCCGCTTTCAAGAATAATCTGCTTAAAAGCTTCAAAATCATTGTTTTCAAGAGCCTTAACAGCGTTATCCACACGCATATTTTCGCCGTAGAAATGATATGCCCTGAGGATTGCGCGGTCGTTTACTTTGCCTGCAAGAGACGCAACGGCATTTTTAAATTCCTCAAAGCTGATCTCACGCAGAACACTCTTTCCCATCGCCTGCGCAACACTCTCCATTTCATTTCTCACAGCGGCGTAATCATCGGTAAGATCGCTGTGATTTCCGCCTGTGTCAACAATACAGAGAGAATGTCCACTTTTTGAAAAATCAAAATCAATTTTCTTGATAATCGGGTTTTCCGTTGATTTAAAATCAATCGCCACAAACGTTCCCACCGACGACGCCGTTTGGTCAAGAAGACCGCACGGTTTTCCGAAAAACACATTTTCGCTGTACTGCGCGATTTTCGCGATGTCTACGGCACTGATTTTTCCGTCGTTGAACATATGTGAAATGGTTGTTCCGAGCAAAACTTCAAATGCCGCAGAGGAAGAAAGTCCGCTTCCTCCCATAACATCCGAATTGGTTACGGCATCAAAGCCTCCGATTTTATAACCCAAATCCTTTATTTTGGCAACAACGCCTCTGACCATTGCGGTTGAATGACCGAATTCATTTTCATCGGGCAGGAGTTTTTCCGTATCAACAACGTTCATCTCGTGCCCGATAGACTGAACGCGGACAATTCCATCACGATTCGGCGCGCAGACTGCTATCGCGTCAAGATTGACCGACGCCGCCAACACCTTCCCGTTGTTGTGGTCTGTATGATTTCCGCATATTTCGGTTCTTCCGGGCGCCGAAGTTATGATAACGTCCCTGTCATCACCGAAAATTCTGATAAATTCCCTGATGGTGTTTATGTAACGCGCCCTCTGGCGCTCCACCGCGTTGTCGAGCACATAGACAGCTTTCAGCTTTTCATCTGCCTGTCCGCTGTTTATAGCTTCGATATATTCCTGAGGTTTCATAATATTACTCCTTTCATCGGGCGCCGCCTGCAAAGCACACGTGCCTGCTATAAAACGATTCTATACTTCTGCTTCTGAGAATAAAGCAAAAGGGTCTGCGTCATCTGGCGTGACTTTCTGCCGTAGAAAATATTGAAAACAAGGCACGAAATGCCCGTAAACGCAACAATGACCATTAAGAGAGCTATAAATTCTCTTGAAAAAGGATTATAGATTACCGTACCTATTTTCGTATAGATATAAAGTCTCGGAAAAAAGCCTAAAAGACTGAGGCAAAGGTAGTAAACAAAATCATAGTGCATCGAACCGTAGAGCTTTGAAACCATTCCCAGCGGAATAGACGGTACAAGACGGGAAACAACAAGGATATACGGATTTCCCGAACCTTTGAACATAACCCACTGCTTGATAAATTTTATCTGGCGGATATTGAGAATCATCATTGCCCAGCCACCGCCTATCCAAAGCCCCTCAACGTATTTAACAGTATAAAAAAACGCGATAAAAACGGTGTTGATGATTATGGCGTTCGGCAATGAAAAAACTATACCCGAAATAACGCACAGCGCTCCCATAGGTATCGGAAGCTGGCATTTCGCAATGTAAAGAGCAAATATGCAGATAAGGATCTCAACCTGACTGTCAAGTCCTGCAACGGCGTTTTCGATTTTGGAGAGCCAATTTATCAGAACGTTAAATCTTATCTCAAGGCTCGGCTGCCTGTAAAGACAAACAGACAGAAAAACAAGCAGAACAACCGTTACAACAATTATGATCATTGATATTAAATTTGTCTGATGGCGTTTGCTTTTTTTCAATAACAAGTCCTCACAATCAGAAAAAATTAGTTGTATTCGTGATAATTTCCGAGAAATTTGAAGTTTGGAAGCTCGGATGATAAAGCGCAGAGCAAATCAAGTGTTTTTTCATCCTTTATATTGCCCATTAGATCCGTATAAAAACAGTAGCTGAACTCGCCGTTGCCTATAGGTCTTGACTCAAGCTTCGTAAGATTGAGTCCCGTCATTGAGAATCTGCCGAGAACCCTGTAGAGCGAGCCGGTTGTATGCGATACAGAGAAAATGAGCGAGATTTTATCGGCATTTTTTTCTATCATAATTTTTTTTGAAATAATAATAAATCTTGTTTTGTTACTGCTTATATTCTGTATACCCGTTTTAAAGATTTTAAGTCCGTATTTCTTTGCCGCATCGGACATACATATTGCGGCAATATTTTTTTCCGGGCTTTCCGAAACGTATTTTGCCGCAGCAGCGGTGTTGCTGAAATTAATTCCCGTAAAATCAAAATCACTTAAAAACTTTGAGCATTGCGCAAGCGCCTGCGGATGACTGTATACTTCCTGTATATTTTCGTATTCAGCGTCCGGCTTCGCGCAAAGGCAATGATTTATTCCAAGTGAATACGATCCCGTCACATAAAATTTATATTTCATTATCAGGTCGTACGATTCGTGAACCGAGCCTGCCGTTGAATTCTCAACCGGTATTATTCCGAACTGCACTTCGCCGCGATTTACTGCTTCAAACACATCCTCAAACCGATTGTAGTATTTAACGGGCGCATTTGGAAAAAGTCTTTTTGCAGTCTCCCACGCATAACAGCCTTCAACTCCCGCGCATCCGACAGGTCCCGCCGAAGCAGCAAGTTCTTTATCCGTAACCGCCTGCTCAATCGTGTTTCGCAGCTCTTTTCCCCCGCCGATGATTTTATGCTGAAGCGCACGTGAGGCATCAATCGTTGCCGCAAAAACCGTTGCGATCGTGTCGCCCTGTTCGCCGCATTTCAAATGAACATCATCAAGAATTTCTTTTTCTCTCTGTTCGTTAAGAACAGGTAATCCGCGCTGCACCTTATATTCCGCAACCTGTTCGGAAATTTTCATGCGCTGAAGCAAAAGAGGAATCAGCTTTTCATCAATATCGTCTATTTGCTTTCTTAAATCAAGTAAATCCATACTATATTATTCCTCTGTTTTTCACATAATCATATCAAGAAGCACAAATGCCGTTACCGCCTCAACAACGCTTACGGCTCTCGGTACGATACAGGGATCGTGCCTGCCTCGAACAGTCAGCGTTTCATTTTCCATAGTCTGCAAATTAATGCTTCTCTGCGGAACGGAGATTGACGGAGTCGGTTTGATTGCAACTGAAAATACAATCGGAGCGCCGTCTGTCATACCACCGAGAATTCCACCGTTATTATTGGAGATAAGACTCACTTTGCCATTCCTGATCTCATAGCCGTCGTTTGCTTCGCTGCCGTACATACGGGCAAAATCAAAGCCTGCGCCGAACTGAACACCCTTTACGGCGGGAATAGCGAACAAAGCTGACGAAAGTCTGCTTTCCGCGGTGTCAAACATATTTGAGCAAAGTCCGACAGGAAGCCCGACAGCCGCGCATTCAATCTCACCGCCTACCGAATCGCCCATCAGCCTTGCATCCTCAATAACTGCTCTCATCTGCATTTCCTTATCTGTACTGATTGTTGCAAAAGAGTCTGCCGCAAGACATTCCAGAAGCTCGTCTGCAATATTGCACTTGTCAAAGCTTTCATCACAGACATTTCCTATACGGCTTATATGCGCTCCGATTTTTATCCCTTTTTTCTCAAGTACCTGCCTTGCAAGCGCGCCTGCAAAAACGAGCGGAGCAGTCAATCTTCCACTGAAATGGCCGCCGCCTCTTATATCATTATGACCGCCGTATTTGACATATGCGGGATAATCGCTGTGTCCGGGACGAGGAACGGCTGATAAATTGCCGTAATCGCCGCTGTGCACATTTGTGTTTTCAATAATCATTGAAATGGGCGCGCCGGTAGTAACACCTTTGAGCACACCGCTGAGAATATGGGGTTCATCGCCCTCTTTGCGCGCGGTTGAGGTTCTGTCTTTCCCGGGCGCTCTGCGCTGCATCTGCATATTGATTTTATCAAAGTCCAGCTTAACTCCGCTCGGAAAGCCATCAATAACACATCCTATTGCCTCGCCGTGGCTTTCTCCGAACACAGATAGTTTAATATTCTTCCCCATCACCGATGACACTTGCCTTACCTCCAAGCCTGTTGTAATCTTCAAAAAAATCAGGATATGTTTTGTTCACGCTGTCCGCCTGCGTAATATAGGTTTCACCGTCCGCAAAAAGAGCGGCAATGCTGAATGCCATGACTATTCTATGGTCATTAAAACCGTCAAGCTGCGCGCCCTTAACATTTGAACCGTTAATGATCATACCGTCAGGCGTTTCCTGAACGTTTACACCCATTTTTTTCAGATTTGAAACAACACTGTTAATTCTGTCCGATTCCTTATATCTCAGCCTTTCTCCGCCGCTTATTACCGTTCTTCCCTTTGCAAAGGAGGCAACAACCGCAAGGGTCGGAACTGTGTCGGGAATATCGGAAACATTGATCTCCGTTCCGCGAAGCTCCGATTTTCTGCTTCTGATTTCATTTTTGCTTATTTTAATCTTTGCTCCGAAGCTTTTTAAAATATTAACAATTTCTTTGTCTCCCTGAACGGAATCAATATCAAGACCCTCAACCGTTACGTCTCCGCCGAGCGCTCCTGCCGCAAGGAAGAACGCCGCCTGAGACCAGTCCGATTCAACACGGTAATCTCTTTTCAAATACCTCTGATTCCCTCTGACAAAATAGCCGTTGTTTCTTTCTTCGACAGCCACACCGAAATCGCGCATAACTTTAATCGTCATATCAACATAGGGTTTGCTTTCAAGAGCAGTTGTAAGCACGATTTCACTGTCCCCGTCAAGAATCGGAAGAGCGAGCAGAAGTCCTGTTATGTACTGAGAACTTATGTTGCCTGCGATTTCGTATCTTCCGGGAGTAAGACTTCCCTCAATTGAAAGCGGCAGAGAACCGTCTGAAACGCATTTGACGCCATGCTCGGGCAAAAGCCGCAGATAGTCTCCGATCGGTCTTTCCGGAAGTCTGCCTGAGCCTGTAAAAGTAACCTTTTTTCCGAGAGCCGCCGCAACGGGTATCATAAATCTCAGGGTATTTCCCGATTCAATGCAGTCAACTGTGCTTTTACCGTTTTCAAGCGCCGAAACAGCCTGCCGCATCGCCTTCATATCCTTTGAATCTATTATAGGGTATACCGTGCCGCCGCCCGACAAAAAAGAGCAAACGAGCGCCCTGTGTGCCGCTGATTTTGACGGCGGCAGGATAACGCTTCCGTTAAGTGTCGAATTTTTAAGCAAAACCTTTTTCATTTTAAATTCCGAATAACTCTCCTGTTTTATCTGCGCCAACGGGATAAATAAAGCTTTCGCCGATTGTTCTCAGCATTATGAATTTAATCCCCGAACCTGTTCGTTTTTTATCATGATACATCGCTTTAACAATATCCTCAACTGAATCATCGTTCTGAGTTTTAAGTGAATATTTGCGAAGTACTCTTTTGATTCTGTCCGAAGTTCCCGTTTCTGTAATGCCCATTCTTTCTCCTGCCTCGGTAATCATAACCATTCCGATACCGACAGCCTCGCCGTGTGAAATCCCCGTAAAATTGTGAAGTTTCTCAATGGCGTGACCTGCCGTATGTCCGAAATTGAGAAGGGCGCGCTCTCCTGTTTCTTTTTCGTCGCGCTCA
>CANPXD010000011.1 GCA_947585615.1 uncultured Clostridia bacterium | reverse complement strand
CTTGAACCGGTACGGTATTGCTACCGAGGGATTTTAAGTCCCTTGCGTCTGCCTATTTCGCCACACCAGCGAACACAAAATATAATACATTAAAAGAATGAAATTGTCAATAATATTTTACCCTACGGTATTTTGAGGTGTTCCGTTCAGGTAGCATCTGATATTTTCTTCAAGAATCAAAAGCAGTCTTGCTCTTGTTTCCTTTGCGGCCCATGCTATATGGGGAGTGATCATGCAGTTTTTCGCACTTAATAGGGGATTCTCTCTGCTTGCCGGCTCAATTCTGAGAACATCGAGCGCCGCACCTGCAATTTTTCCGTCATTCAGTGCATCAGCAAGCGCCTGCTCATCTACAACTGGGCCGCGCGATGTGTTGATGAGAATTGCTGTTTTTTTCATTTTGGAAATTGTGCCGTGATTAATAAGGCCCTCCGTTTCATCTGTGAGCGGGCAGTGGCAGGTTACAAAATCAGAATTCTGTAACAGTTCGGAAAGTTCCGCATTACGCGCATTTTTATAATCGCTGAGATCCTTTTTGCTCCGTGAGTGAACAAGTATATTCATACCGAAGCTTTGGGCAATATCCGCCACACGTTTTCCGATAGAGCCGAAGCCAATAATACCGATGGTTTTTCCATAAAGTTCTGATAGGGGAGATAACCAGTAACAAAAATCGGGACACGAGCACCAGTCGCCGTTATGAACAGACTCTGAATGAAGCGATACCATATTTGTAAAATGGAGTATAAAGGCAAATACTTGCTGAGCGACTGCATTGGTAGAATAAGAGGGGATATTGCAAACGGTTATTCCGTACTCTTTGGCAGCATTAAGATCTATAACATTATAACCTGTCGACTGCAAACCGATATACTTTAATTCAGGAGAAAGAGCAGCAATTTCATCCTTGCCGAGTACGGTTTTGTTTACAATTAAAATCTGTGCGCCTTTTGAACGTGTTATAACATCGTCCGGCTGAGTACGTTCATAGATGGCAACCTCATCCGCATATCTGTTAAGAAAATCCCAGCTGAGATCTCCCGGATTGGTTGTATATGCGTCTAAAACAACAATTTTCATAATTTCACCTTTAATTATTAATTGTATAAATTATAATCCTTATCCCATTTTTTTGCAATATTTTATTGCGGCAAGAGGCAATATATTATATAATTGATACATAAATATTACTGGTGATTTTATGAAAAAAGCTCTGGTCGTATTTATGGTGTTTGCACTTACTTTTGTTTCCTGCCTCGGAATCAACGCTTTCTGTGAAAAAAACCTGCCTGTTAATTCAAAAGCGCTCAAAAACAGCCGTGCTGTAGTTCTTGATGCAGGTCACGGGGGTAAAGATTCCGGCACTGTTGCCGCAGACGGCACACTTGAAAAAGATATAAATCTCAAAATTGTTCTTAATCTTTATGATTTTCTTATGTTCAGCGGTATTGACTGCTATACAATCAGAAACGATGACACAGAATGTTACCCTCCGGGAAGCAACACAAACCGTTCGGATTTATATAACCGTCTTGATTATGTTAATAGTATTGACAATTCTATGCTTGTCTCAATTCATCAGAATCACTTTGTGGATACATCGGAATGGGGATTGCAGGTATGGTACACCGCTAATGAAAAATCCAGTGAGAGCCTCGCTGACGGGATTCTTGATATATCCAAGCAGTTTCTTCAGCCGGATAATAAAAGACTCAGCAAAGAGTCCGACAACAGCTATTACATACTTTATAAAGCAAAAGTTCCTTCTGTAATGGTTGAATGCGGCTTTATGAGCAATGTCGAAGAAAATGCCAAACTAAAATCAGATGAATACCAGAAGCAGCTCTCCTATGTAATTTTAATGGGGATCAATAAATATTTAACAGAGGATATAAATAATGGCTAAATTAAAATCTGTTTATGTTTGCAGTCAATGTGGTTTTGAAAGTGCAAAGTGGTACGGAAAATGCCCCGGCTGCGGAGAATGGAACACAATGAACGAGGAATTTCCCACTGTTTCTTCTGCTAAGCAAAAAAACGCGTCTGCGGTTAATTCTCCTCAAAAATCAATAAAACTCAGAGATATAACCGGGGACGTTGAACAAAGGATTTCAACGGGAATCAAGGAATTTGACAGGGTACTCGGCGGGGGAATCGTTATCGGAAGCCTTGTTCTTATAAGCGGTGATCCGGGAATAGGAAAGTCAACTATACTCCTTCAAATATGCGAATATCTCGGCAAGGAAAGAAGTGTTCTCTATGTAAGCGGTGAGGAATCCGTGACTCAGATCAAGCTTCGTGCAAACAGACTTTGTGTACATACGGACAATCTTTCGATTCTTGCTCAGACTGATGTCGGCTGCATTGTTGAAACGATAAAAAGCGAAAAACCCGACATTGTAATTATCGACTCAATACAAACAATGATCTACGATGAATGCAGCTCGTCCGCAGGCTCGGTTACGCAGGTGAGAGAGTGCACTAACATTTTTATGCAGACGGCAAAATCTTTCGGAATACCGATTTTTGTAGTCGGTCACGTCAATAAAGACGGTGCTATTGCAGGTCCTAAGGTGCTTGAGCATATTGTGGACACGGTTCTGTACTTCGAGGGCGAACGCAACTATTCATACAGAATACTCCGCGGAGTAAAAAACCGTTTTGGCTCAACAAATGAAATCGGCGTTTTTGAAATGCTGCAAAACGGTCTAAGGGAAGTGGAAAATCCATCACTTCTTATGCTTTCAGGCAGACCAAAAAACACAAGCGGAACTTGCGTTGCCTGTGTAATGGAAGGTTCACGCCCGATTCTTGCAGAAGTTCAGGGTCTTGTTTCAGCAACAGGTTACGGTACTCCGAGAAGAATGAGTACTGGATTTGATTATAACAGAATGGCAATGATTATCGCTGTTCTTGAAAAAAGGGCAGGGTACTTTTTCAACAATATGGACACTTACATAAATGTTGTCGGCGGACTAAAGCTTGATGATCCTTCAGCTGATTTATCAGTAGCAATGGCCCTTGTTTCCTCGTTAAAGGATGCCATTGTCAATGACAAGGTTATCGCTTTCGGTGAAATTGGACTGGCAGGGGAAATAAGAGCGGTAAATCATTGCGAACAGCGTGTTTCCGAAGCACATAGACTCGGTTTTGAAAGGTGTATCATTCCTTTTCACAATTATAAAGGACTGTCGAGGGAACTGAAAATCAATGTTGATATTGTGCCCGTAAGAACAATCAGAGACGCATTTCATTCGCTGACAGAAAATTAAAATTTAAGACAAAAAAACACTGTTCTTTAGATCGTATGAACAGTGTTTTTTGTTTAGTAACAAAGAAATAAAAAGTGATAAAATTTATTTATGTAGTCGATAAAAGGGTATTGACAGCTATTGAAAAACTTGATACAATTATACAAAATATACGAAGTTTTGTTTAATCGGCAAGGGTGTTGCCGATTATTTTTTTTGCAAGGGTTGAGCCACTTTTGGCGAGCCTGCGAGCATATGATTGGGCGAAACTTGCGAAGCCCTTGCAAAAAGCTGATTGTATGCGCAGCTACAATGGGAGCGCCCGAAAGGGCTTTTGCCCTTTTCGGGGTTATTTGCTTCCTTTGCTAGCGCAGCGCTTTTGCGCCCCAGCGGGGCGCTACCTGCGGCCAGAATGGCCGCGCCCCTTGCGGCCGGGGGCACGACCGGATTGAGCGCAGCGAGAACGCGCCGCCGCATTTGCGTTGCGCAGCGATTTAGCGTAGCTAGCAAATGCAAGGCTGGAGGGCAGCGGAGCCCGGGGGCGAACGCGCCCCGGCCGCCAAGGCGCCGGGACGGGAAACTGCCGCAGAGGATGCGGCGCGAGATATTGACGTGTTGGAGCGAGAAATCAGAAGCGTGGCGTTGCCCCGGAGCGTGCGCAAGGGCGAGGAACGAGCCGAAGGGTTACCCTTGCGCTTAGACGGAGGGGCTAGCACAGCGGGCCAATTTAGATTTTGCTCGAGCGCCGCGAACGCCGCCCGCGAGGAAGCGCGCAGCGGAGCGGAGACAACGAAGCGGCGGCGGCGCAAGCCCGAGGCTTCGGCGAAGCCCGGGCGTTGGCGCACTGAGCCGAGCGCGGGCAAGCCGCACCAAGCCCAAGGCGGATACAACGAGGGCTTGGGGAGCGAAGCAGCGGAGGGCGTAGACGCATTGACCGAGCAAGGCGAGAAACCGATTTGACGATATGCCAGCGAGGGAGCGAAGCGACCGCCTCTTATTGCGTTGCTGCTTTCTGTTACTTATCTTGATAATTTAGAAATATCTCAAAGGGTGGCAAAATGGCTTCAAAGCCAGTAATGATGCGCTGTTTAGGCATTTTTCAGTGTATAGTGATTTTACCAAAATACAAGCTGATGATTTGACTTCGGAATTTGAAAAGTATAAAGATACGACAAGCAGGATTGCCGATTTACTCAGGGATGATTTTTTGCTTAATGAGGTATCTGAAAAACTTTCCAATTGCGGGGATTTTCTCGGGTTTTCAAAAGGCGCAGACGGTAAGTATAATCTTGTTTCTGCAAATTTTTGCAGGCAACGACTTTGTCCTATGTGCCAAAAAAGAAAGAGTTTAAAAATGTATGCAAACACTTTGCAGGTGTGCGCATACCTTGAAAAATATAAAGTTCGATATATCCATCTTGTTTTGACCGTTCCGAATTGCAAAGGTGGCACAGCTTTAAACAAATGCGTTTCAGAACTTTTTAAAAGCTTCGGAAGGTTCTACAAGTACAAAGAAATAAAAAAGGCTTTTAGGGGCTGTTTGCGCTGCCTAGAGATTACATACAACGAAAAGGTTGGAACATTTCATCCGCATTTACATTGCCTTGTTGCAGTGAATGAAAGCTATTTTACAAGCAGAGATTATTTGAGTTATGACAAGCTGCGTTTGCTTTGGCAGCGCGCTTGCAACTCTGGAGGACCTTATCAAATATCTGTTGGAGCAATTAAGGGAGATGTAGCGAAAGGTGTTGCTGAAGTATGCAAATATTGTGTTAAGCCGTTGGAACTTGGGAATCTTGACACAACGGCGGCACAATATGTGTTGCGCACATATGGCATTGTTTTAAAGGGTCAACGTTGTGTACAAAAATACGGACTGATTAAAGAAGCTTTTAAGGCTTTGGGTATTGAGGAAGAAGAAACCTTCTGCATTGCGGATAATTATGATGAGGTTTATTATTTCCGCTATGACAAAGGACTTAAAAAATATGTGAGGTACTGATTTGGAAATTGACAAATTAGCTGATGAATATCAGCAGCAAGCTGGTATTTTATTCGCAAAAGTAGACGGATTGCGCCCTCTACTTCGTGTTTACACTGGTGAAGATTTATTTCAATTACAACGCAAAATTGCTGCATATTATGACATGGCTACTGACTGTCGCCGGATTTCAGTTATTTTGAGGGAATATTATGATTGATTTTATTCAGTTGTTTTGTGGGGAAAATGATGAAAATTTTGATTTAGACGTTGACACACAGAAAATAACGCGCGAAGCAATTCGCGTTGCTCTTAATCTCATAATGAAATATGAACTTTCAGAGCAACAGCAAAGGTGTATAAAGCTTAAATTTGAAGAGCAAATGACACAATGCGAGATTGCGCGCACGCTGCACATTTCTCAGCCTACCGTTTGCAGGCATTTAGCTGTTGCCACGCATACAATTTACAACCACTTAAAATACTGCGCAGTTGCCTTGCAAAAGGCAAATAAGCTATGGCTAGAATGGGAGGGGATAGAATAAAAACAGATTTCATTGACAGAGACTTGTGGGCTTGTATGATGCAATGCTTGACACCTACAAATGCTTTAGTTTGTGAACTTGCATTACAAACTGGCTGGCGGATTGATGATTGCCTTTCGTTGACCTCTGAAGCGCTGCAAGATGCTGAAAAAAAGGGAACTACTTCGATTACAATAATTGAGAAAAAAACGCAAAAAAAGAGCCGGAAACGGCTCTCAAAGGCGCTTTTTGATAGATTATATGCTCAAAAAGGCTCAATATATGTTTTTGAGGGAAGGGACGATATTTGCAGTCACAGAACTCGCCAAGCTGTGTGGGCTGATTTAAAGCGCGCTCGAAGGGCGCTACGATTAAAGCAGAACATTGCGCCGCATTCGACACGCAAGGCATATGCAGTTGACTTGCTACAAAATGGCAATGATCTTGACAAAGTACAACTCGCTTTAAATCATAGCCACGACAGCGACACATTGATTTATGCGCTTGCAGATACCTACACCGCATTAAAAATGCGCAGCAAAGCCCGGAAAAAAAGCTTAAAATAATTGACATTTTCTATATTGTTAACTTGTTGTAGCATATCAAGCGCATGAACAAAATTAAAAACCCGGCTTGACAAAGCCGGGTTTTTATGGTACATTCCCATTGATGACAGAACCACCAGCCACCAATATGGACAAAGGGGAATGCTTGTGAAAGTTATTTCTTCCACACTTGCCAAGACTTACTATACCATAATCAAACGTGTTTGTCAATCAAATTTTTAGAAAGGATTTTCAGCGCAGATATTTCTACACTTGCCGCTCCTTTCCCTTGAGGGAAAGGCGGGGGTTAGGGTGATTTGTAGCAGCGTCTCTGAACCGCTCCCGTAGACGATTAGACAAAACGCTTATTTTGTAAGCCTGCGTTTGCGCGGGCGATAATTTGCGATTAGCAATTATACAAAATAAATATTTTGCGCAAAAAAGGCGAGTGATTTAATACAATCTATAAACGTTCCGCAGAACAATATATGTTTATTAATAGATAGATACACTTAATTCTTATAGTTTAAGAGAACGAATTTGATATGCTTATCTTTTTTCTTTATATGTGTTTCTTTTCATAAAGTACATTTTAATTATCTTTCTTTTTTCTTCCTATTAAAAACGGAAAATATCTATTTATAATATAAACAGGTAAAATTAATACTAAGGATAATATAACAGTAAGAAATATAGCAAATATTGATGAATAAATCGTATTCTTTAAAATCATGTTATATATATCAAAATTTTTCAAAATCGTTTGAAACAGACTATAAAACTTACCATGAAGAGCAAAATAAAGCAACGTGTTTTGCCCAACAAAATTAAAATATTTATTGCTTTTTATTACTTTAGAAAAATCAATTATTAATAGACAGCCAAACAATTGTGATAAATAACTGTAAATTATTTCAATAATAACGGAAAAATGTACTCCACTAAAATATACTGCATATCTTATAATCACATATACCAGCATTAAAATAAATCTGTTTTTTCCGGTATTATACAAATCAATTTTATTTTCAATTTTATTCTTGAAAATATAACCTATAAACATAAATAACATTGCCTGAAAAACATATTCCATATGCCATGGTAGATTCACGGAACCCCATGGAAGCAATTCTGCCGGCATTAATTTAGTGTATAATATACTTATAAAAGAAAAAATTAATGAAATACAAACAAAAATAATATGTTTGTATTTATTTTTTGATTCTTCATATTTTTTTACATAAAAATAAAAAGGAATATATGTAATAAACAATGCCGCAATAAACCATAACCCGTCATTCAATCCTCTGATTTGCAAAAAATTCCACTTTAATTCTTCAAACAAATCAGAGTGTTTATTAAAAGACAATATTTGTGCTAAAAATATGTTTAAACAGGAAAATACTAACCAAGGAACAAATAATTGACGAATTTTCTTTAAGATAAACGCCTTGAACGATCTATTATTTTTATAGACATAACCTGAGCAAAAGAAAAATAACATCAAGAAAAACGGATTAAAAAATGTTCTTAATTCTTCTGTGCAACTTTCAAGGTGAGTAAGCATTACAAACATTATACATATGTATTTAACAGTATCTATCCATTCAATTCTATTATTCATATTTTTGTATAACGGATTTAACAATTTAAATCTCCTTATTTTTATTCAATAACAATTTGCTTAAATTGTAGCATATTCTTATTTACATTTCAACTTGTAACCTAATAATATTATTACTGCAAATGTTATTAAATTAAAGGGAAAATTAACTTATATCATAATTCTTTATATTTTATTGTTATTGTTTTTTCCCCCCTGCCGGTGGGATAGTTAAAAAATAATGCTGTGAAACTGTTTCACAGAAAGGATGAATTTTATGAAACGAGAAGATTTTGCTAAATTACCCATTCTTGTTCAGCAATACTTAATTTACATTGAAGCGATAAAGGGTCACTCTGAACTTTCTGTTATTGAATATGCGTCTGACCTGAGAACTTTCTTCAGATACTTAATGCGGGAAAAAACAAAAATCGGCAGCGATGTAAGTGATGAACAGATTGATCTGTCCCCTATCGACATTGAGTTTATTAAAAAAATTACGTTGAATGACGCATACCAGTTTCTTATATACTGTAAAAATGTGCGCCATAATAATGAAAACACACGTGCCAGGCGTGTTATTGCAATAAGAAGATTTTTTATTTATCTGACAGATAATCTCGGACTGCTTGAATATAATCCGATGAAGAATCTCGATATACCAAAGACTAAACGCGCTCTTCCGAAATATCTGAGCCTTGAGGAGGCTGAGCGTCTTTTATCAGTGATTGACGGTCCCTACAAAGAACGGGATTACGCCATCATTACATTCTTCCTGAATTGCGGCCTGCGGCTCTCAGAGCTTGTTTCCATTGATTATAATGATATAAAATCGGACGGCTCGCTCGTAATTACGGGAAAAGGCAACAAAGAGCGAACCGTTTATCTTAATCAGGCGTGTATTGACGCATATACTTCTTATATGAAAAAGAGACCAAATGACGGCGTTAAAGACCATGCGCTGTTTTTAAGTTCAAGAAATCAGCGAATCAGTCCGAAAACCGTTCAACATCTGGTTTATACTAATCTTGAAAAGGCAGGTCTCGGCAACAGAGGCTTATCTGTACATAAGCTTCGCCATACTGCCGCGACGCTTATGTATCAGCACGGTAATGTAGATGTTCTGCTTTTAAAAGAAATTCTCGGTCATGAAAATCTCGGAACTACAGAGATTTACACGCACATTTCAAGCGACGCCGCAAAAAAAGCAGTTGAAGCCAATCCTCTTAACGATTTATCTAAAGCGCAATAATGCCGCTGAGAGCGGTGCAGACAGCGGTATTGATTAACGAAACGAGTATAATCATACCGCAGTAGATAAGATATTTTTTCAGATATGTCCTGTAGTTGAAATGCTCGGATATATCTGATTTTTTTACTGTTATATCATAAATGCTTTTACTCAGATTGTAGCTCATTGATATAGAATAAATAATCACCGTTAAAAATAAGCAGACAAAAGGCGCTACCATTAAAAGCGAATATCCTATCCCTTTAACGGAATAATTAACATAAAAATAAGCTATTTTCATTCCTGCTTCTATTCCGACAAAAAAAGGAATTATATTAAGCAGCGGAAAACCGACAAGACATACACCAAGCAATACCGAAGCGGCAAATATAATCAGATAAAGACTCAAATTGTTTAAAAACAATTGTAAAAACTCGCTTTTTGCCGGTGCAAGAACTCCATTCAGCAGATCATTCTGACATTTTTTATAGACAAATGAGCCGCAAAGAAGTCCTGCCGCATAGAACATCACAGAGTAAAAAACAGTCTTATTATCTTTAAACAGTTCAAAAAAATCTTTTTTATCCTCTTTGACAATCTCGAGTCTGCTGTTTTTTTCTTTTATTATCTCAAAGTTTCCGTCTTTAATTTCAAAACTATCCATATCTATTTTACCTTAAATTTCTTTGATTTTGATGCCGATATATATCCGAAAATTCCGCTGATTACAAGAATAAGCAGCAGCTTAATCAAATAGTGAATTATATTGTTACCGTGAGATATAAGATTGACAAAGGAATAAATAACAAGCGGCAATGATGATAACATCCCCATTACAAAGCCGTTATTTTTCAACGGTTTGACTGAAAAATACGAAATAAACAGAGATGATATGCAAACCGAGACATAAGACAGATATTCAAGAGACCTAATATCAAGGTCTACTTTGTAGACAAGGAGCGAAAGAAGCATCGAAGTTACTGCGACGGAAAATACAGTGAGTATAACCGATTTTAAAAAAAACCTTATCAACGGACCTTTTGAATTTATTGAAGTAATTTTAGGCATAATAATTCCCCCGTATTCATTAAAGAATATTCGGGGGAACGTTATATTATTACTGATTCAGCAAATCAATCATCTGTTTTTTTATCTGTAAGGACTTTAGGTTCTTCCTTGTTTTCAAGTTTATCCTCTTTGGCAGATTTTTTACTGTCCCTTTTGTCCTTTGCTGCCTGCCTTGCTGCCTCAACCTCTTTTTTATGCTGTTCCAATTTCGTTACATTAGTATTAACTGCCCAACGCTGAATTTTCATTTTTGTTCTGTCTGCGCCTGTTTCAATCACAAGATCTTCCTCACGGATTGTGACAACCCTACCGACAATTCCGCCGATCGTTATAATCTCGTCGCCGATTTCAAGCGAGGCTCTCATTTCCTGATCTTCCTTCTGCTTTTTCTTCTGCGGTCTTATCATAACAAAATACATAACGCCGACAAGAATGACCATCAGAATGATATAGGAAGTAGAACTGCCCTGCTGGGTTCCTGATGTGCCTGAAGCAAATAACTGAAGTAAATTCAACATAAATTTAACCCTCCGTAAAACTGTTAATATTTGATATTATATAGATAAATATAAAAAAAAGCAAGTTATTTCTAAATTCTTACATCAAGTTTTACAGTATATTCATTTTTATAATCATCAAATGAAGAATTTTCAATACTTTCACGAATTTCCTTCATCAAATTATTATAAAAATAGAGATTATGAATAACTGCAAGCCTCATACCGAGCATTTCTCCCGCTTTCAAAAGATGTCTTATATATCCCCTGCTGTGATTGGCACAGACAGGACATCCGCATTTCTCGTCTATCGGTTTATCATCACGCGCATATTTGGCATTGTTGATATTGATAATGCCTTTTTTGGTAAACAGCTGACCGTGCCGGGCATTCCGGCTCGGCATAACGCAATCAAAGAGATCCACTCCCCTGCTCACGCCTTCAATAATATTTCCGGGAGTACCGACACCCATCAAATATCTGGGCTTATTAAAAGGAGCAAACGGTGTTACTGCGCTTATAATTCTATACATATCCTCCTTAGGCTCACCGACAGCAAGGCCGCCTATTGCATATCCGTCCAAATCCATTTTTGCAATCAGCTTCATATGCTCTGCTCTTAAATCATCAAAGGTGCAGCCCTGATTTATTCCGAAAAGAAGCTGGTTTTTATTTATCGTTTCAGGCAGTGAATTAAGCCTGTCCATCTCAATTTTACAACGTTCAAGCCACCGTGTTGTGCGCTCGCAGGCTTCCTTGGCATATTTGTATTCGGCAGGATTCTCAACGCACTCATCAAAAGCCATTGCGATGGTTGAGGCTAAATTGCTTTGAATCTGCATGGATTGCTCTGGTCCGATAAAAATTTTTCTGCCGTCAATATGCGAGTTAAAAGCAACACCTTCTTCTTTGATTTTATTGAGTTTTGCTAATGAAAAAACCTGAAATCCGCCGCTGTCTGTGAGGATCGGCCTTTTCCATGATGTAAATTTGTGCAGACCGCCCATATCGTACACAAGTTCATCACCGGGACGGACGTGGAGATGATAAGTATTGCACAGCATAACCTGTGTCCCGATTCTTTCAAGGTCTCCGGCTGAAAGACCGCCTTTAATAGCGGCAGCTGTTGCTACATTCATAAAAGCAGGCGTTTGAACGGTTCCGTGAACTGTTTCAAAAACGGCTCTTCTGGCAAATCCGTCGGTTTTTAATACGGTAAATTTCATAAATTCTCCTAAATAAATAATTTACTAAATTATAAGCATCGCGTCACCGAAGCTGAAAAATCGGTATTTTTCCTTAACAGCAGTCTTGTAGGCATTCATAATGTTATCATAGCCGGCAAACGCAGAAACAAGCATAATAAGGGTGCTCTCCGGCAAATGAAAATTTGTTATAAGCGCGTCAATGCACTTGAATTCAAACCCGGGATAAATAAAAATGGATGTGTCGCCCTCCGTTGCAGTGATATTTCCGCCGAGTGCTGCAGTTTCAAGTGTGCGGCAGGTTGTTGTTCCGACGGCAATTACTTTTTTAGCGTTTCCTTTCGTATTATGGATAAGGTCGGCTGTTTCCTGCGGAATAATATAATGCTCCGTGTGCATATGGTGCTTAGTTACATCGTCAACCTTAACGGGTCTGAACGTGCCGAGACCGACATGAAGCGTAACAAATCCTGTGTTTATTCCTTTTTTTCTTATCTCTTCAAGCATCTGAGGCGTAAAATGGAGTCCTGCAGTCGGTGCCGCGGCCGAACCCGGCTCGCGGCTGTATACTGTCTGATACCGTTCCTTATCCGTAAGCTTTTCCTTTATGTACGGAGGAAGCGGCATCGAACCGATTTCGTCAAGAACCGAAAATAAATTGCTGCGGCAGGAAAACCTGACAAATCGACTGCCCTCGTCATCATTTATACCGATAATCTCACCCTTTAATATTCCCTCACCGAATTCAAAACAAGTTCCGATTTTGGCGCGTTTGCCCGGTCTGCAAAGACATTCCCAGACGTTGTTTTCCGTCTGCTCAAGCAGCAGAAATTCCACAACTGCGCCTGTTTTCTCTTTAATGCCGTAAATTCTTGCCGGAATTACCCTTGTATCATTCATAATAAGGCAATCGCCGGGGTTTAAAAAAGAAACAAGATCTGAAAAGATTTTATGCTCCGTTTCACCGGAAGCCCTGTTAAGTACCATAAGGCGAGAGGAATTCCTCGGCTCAACGGGAGTCTGGGCAATAAGTTCCTCGGGCAAATCATAAAAAAAGTCTGATGTTTTCATATAGTCTCCGTAATTTATATTTGACATATATATATAATAAGTGATATTATATCAAAAAGGTTTAAAACCACTTTTAGTATTATATTGCATTATTTCTTGTTTTACAAGATGTTTTAAGGAGAAATCGTATGAACAGAAAATACAGGGTCGGAATTGTCGGTGCCACAGGCATGGTCGGTCAGCGTTTCGCAACGCTTCTTGCAGATCATCCATGGTTTGATGTTGTATGCCTTGCCGCGTCTGTGCGCTCTGCAGGTAAGCCGTACTGCGAGGCTGTTGGTAAAAAATGGTGCATGGATACCGACATTCCCGAAAATATTAAAGATATAATTGTTATGGACGCGTCTGCTGATATTGATAAAATCACTTCTTTGGTTGATTTTGTTTTCTGTGCTGTTGATATGAAAAAGGATGAAATCAAACAGCTTGAAGAGGAATACGCAAGGCACGAATGCCCTGTTATTTCAAACAACAGTGCAAACCGCTTTACTCCCGACGTTCCTATGGTTGTACCCGAGCTTAATGCAGAGCACATCCATATTATTCCCGAACAGAGAAAGCGCCTCGGCACAAAACGCGGATTTATTGCAGTCAAATCCAACTGCTCTCTGCAGTCCTATGTTCCTGCGCTCTTTCCGCTTCATAATCGTTACGGTGTCAAGGAAGTTCTTGTTTGTACTTATCAGGCTATCAGCGGAGCAGGCAAAACTTTTGATACTTGGCCTGAAATGATCGACAATGTTATTCCCTATATCGGCGGTGAAGAGGAAAAAAGCGAAAAAGAACCTCTTAAACTCTGGGGTAAAATCAATGGCGGAGAAATAGAACTTGCCGATAAACCTAAATTCACTTCACAGTGCATAAGAGTTCCTGTTTCAAACGGACATCTCGGAGCCGTATTTGTTAATTTTGAAAAGAAACCCGAAAAAGAGGAAATGATTGAGATTTGGAAATCTTTTAAAGGACGCGCGCAGGAGCTTGAGCTTCCGTCCGCACCAAAGCAGTTTCTCCATTATTTTGAAGAAGAAAACAGACCACAAATCAAAACGGAAAGAATGCTTGAAAACGGTATGGCAATCTCAATTGGCAGACTCAGAGAGGATACGCAATACCAATATAAATTTGTCTGCCTTTCGCACAACACGCTCAGAGGAGCGGCAGGCGGCGGTGTTCTGCTTGCAGAGCTGCTCTGCGCAGAGGGATATATGGATTAATTCAGATAAGGAGTTTGCATTATGAAAAAACCTATTTTTACCGGAGCGGCAGTCGCAATCATCACTCCGATGTATGATGACGGAAAGGTAAACTACGAAGAATTTGCCAAGTTTGTTGACTGGCAAATTGAAAACGGCACTGACGCAATCGTTATCTGCGGCACTACAGGCGAAAGCTCCACATTAACTGTGGCTGAGCATCTTGAATGCGTTAAATGGTGCATTGATTATGTTGCGGGAAGATGCACGGTTATTGCGGGAACAGGCTCAAACTCAACTGCTTGCGCTATAGAGATGAGCCGTCAGGCGTGTGAGGACGGAGCCGACGCGCTTCTGCTGGTTACACCTTATTACAACAAAACAAGCCAGAGAGGTCTTATAGCTCACTATACGGCGATTCACGACGCAACGGATAAGCCGTTGATTCTTTACAACGTTCCCTCAAGAACCGGCGTCAACATTCTGCCGGAGACTGCGGCTGAAATTGCTAAACTTCCGAGAGTAAACGGCATTAAGGAAGCAAGCGGTAATCTTGACCAGATTGCAAAGATTCACGAACTTTGCGGTGACAACCTTAATATTTGGAGCGGAAACGACGACCAGATTGTCGATGTTCTTGACCGCGGCGGACAGGGCGTTATCAGCGTACTTTCAAATGTCTGTCCTCAGGAAACACACGATATTGTCGCAAAGTATCTCAGCGGCGATATTGACGGTTCAAGAGATATGATGAATAAATATATGAAGTTGGCAAAAAATCTTTTCTGTGACGTAAACCCAATCCCCGTAAAAGAAGCAGTTAATCTTATCGGCTTCAACGCAGGTCACTGCCGTCTGCCGCTTATAGATACAACGGATGAAAACAAGCTTTTGATTAAAGAAACCCTTAAGGAATACGAGCTTATAAAATAATCTGACAAAAGGAATTGCAAAATGATTAAAATTATTTTATGCGGTGCAAACGGAAAAATGGGAAAAGTAATTCAGAGCGTTGTTGCCGCAAGAAACGACTGTAAAATCGTCGCAGGCGTTGATCTCAACACCGAAAGTGCGGAATTTCCCGTCTATGCCGATATGAACAGCATCAATGAAAGCGCTGATGTTATCATTGACTTTACCAATCCTGTTCTGCTGGATAATCTGCTTGCATATTCAGCGGCAAAATCAATGCCGGTTGTAATCGCGACAACAGGCTACGACGATAATCAGAAAGCGATGATTGAAAAGGCAGCTACAAAAACTCCCGTTTTCTTTACCTATAATATGAGTATAGGTATTAATCTTCTTGCCAATCTTGCAAAAAAGGCGACAAACGTTCTCGGAAACGATTTTGATATTGAAATTGTTGAAAAGCACCACAACCAGAAGATCGACGCACCGAGCGGAACGGCTTTGATGCTTGCAGATGCTGTCTGTACTGAACTTGATAATCCGATGAAGTATGAATTTGACAGACATTCCAAAAGAGAAAAACGCACGAAAAATGAAATCGGTATTCACTCGGTGAGAGGCGGCACAATTGTCGGCGAGCATGATATAATCTTTGCCGGCAGGGATGAAATAATCACCCTTTCCCATTCGGCGCGCAGCAAAGAAATTTTCGCTGTAGGTGCAGTAAACGCAGCAGTGTTTATGGCAGGAAAGCCGGCAGGAATGTATACGATGAAAGAAATGATTGAATAAGAATTGGAACATAAAAAGCGGCGCTTCGTTTATTCGGAGCGCCGCTGATTTCTATGTATTGAAATTTACCTGTTGAAAAACTCGTTTATGCCTCCGTGCATCAATTCGGGAATATTGATACTTTGCGGACAGTGCTGAGCGCATTTTCCGCATTTGACACAGGCGGAAGCATTGTTTTCAAGCGCAATGGATTTATATTTATTTCTGCTTTCTTCGGCTGAGACATCACCGTTTTTGTATTCATTGTAATAAGCAAAAATAGTTGAAATTTTAACGCCCTTCGGACAATCCGCGCAGTAATCACAGCCCGTGCAAGGAATAATATCCTTTTTATTCATAATTGCAGCAGCATTGAAACAGATGTTTTTTTCATAATCACTTAAAGATTCAAAATTCGTCAGCGTATCAATATTGTCTCTGAGCTGTTCAATGGAATTCATACCGCTCAGAATCGTTACAACATTCGGAAGGCTTGCAACAAAGCTTATTGCCCATCCTGCGACAGATCTATCGGGTTTTGCTTTTTTGAACATACCTTCAATTTCATCAGAAAGAGAAGCAAGTTTTCCGCCTCTTACAGGCTCCATAACGATTACGGGAATACCTG
This sequence comes from uncultured Clostridia bacterium, assembly GCA_947585615.1. Lineage (GTDB taxonomy): Bacteria > Bacillota > Clostridia > Oscillospirales > Acutalibacteraceae > Eubacterium_R. The sequence continues at coordinate 20,582 of CANPXD010000011.1, read as the reverse complement.
CGTCGGTCAGAATTTCATACTGTTCCTTTGCGTGCTGATTTGTCCAGTCAAGATAATTAAGCTGTATCTGCGCAAAATCCCATTTATGTGCGTTTACGATCCTTTTCAAATCGTCAACCGTACCGTGAAATGAGAAACCGATATTTCTGATTTTACCCTCTTCCCTCTTTTTTTGAAGAAAATCATAAGCACCGTACTTTTCACACTTATTGAAATTATTTCCGTCAAGAGAATGAAGAAGATAATTGTCAAAATAATCAACGCCCGTTCTTGCAAACTGGTTGCCGAATATCTTTTCCATATCCGATTGCTTAAGACACATCCATATCGGCAACTTATCCGCAAGGAAATAGCTTTCCCTCGGATATTTAGAAAGCGCAGTACCGATAAATTTTTCGCTTTTACCTGCGTGATACATATACGCCGTATCAAAATAATTTATACCATTCTCTATCGCATAGTCCACAAGGCGCTGAGACTGTTTGTAATCAATCATCGGATTTGCTTCGCGCTTGATTAAGGTTTTAACAGGCAGACGCATTGTACCAAGTCCGAGCAGAGACAACTCTGTATTCTTAAATATTCTTCTGTCTATCATAATTTAACCCCTTTCATTTTTTAAGAAATCTGTAATTATTCTTTGCTCCACGTAACGCCCTGCGGCGTGTCTTTGAGTATAATTCCTCTTTTCTTCAAATCATCGCGGATTTTGTCGGCAGTTGCCCAATCCTTATTTGCTCTTGCCTGATTGCGCTGTTCTATCAGAGCTTCTATTTTACTGTCAAGGTCAATATTTTTTCTGTTATAAAGAAGTCCCAGAACGCCGCACAGCTCGTCATAAAGCTCGGCGGCATATTTGGCGGCATTTTTTGAAACGTCATTGTCAAGAATTTTCGTGTTAATATCCTTTGTCAGTTCAAAAAGAGCGGCAATTCCGTCAGCTGTGTTGAGGTCATCGTCCATAGCCTCGATAAACTGTTCTCTGCGTTTTGAAAGCACGCCTATCAGCTCATCATCTTTATCGCTGTGTGCGGTTTTCGCGTTTTTGACTGCAAAGTCAAGACCCTCACGGCAGGTATAGAGCCTCTCAAGAGCGGATCTGCACTGCTCGATTATATCAAGGCTGTAATTAATCGGTGAGCGGTAATGTGAGGATATAAGAAAATATCTGATAACCTCATAGCCGTAAACATCCGCAATTTCACGCACGGTTTTAAAATTACCGAGCGACTTGCTCATCTTTACATTATCAACATTTATATATCCGTTGTGCATCCAGTACTTGGCAAAGGTGCAGCCGTTGGCACATTCGCTCTGCGCGATTTCATTTTCATGGTGCGGAAAAATTAGATCCTGACCGCCGCAGTGAATGTCTATTGTTTTACCCAGATATTTTCTGTTCATTGCCGAGCATTCAATATGCCAGCCGGGTCTGCCGTTCCCCCATGGTGAATCCCAGCAAGGCTCACCTTCCTTTGCACCTTTCCACAGAGCAAAATCAAGCGGATTTTCCTTTAACTCGCCGACTGCAATGCGTGCCCCGCTTACAAGATCATCAATAGGCTGGTGAGAAAGCTTACCGTACCCGTCAAACTTCAGGGTTCTGAAATAAACATCACCCCCGGCGGCATAAGCATATCCTTTATCGACAAGCGTACGGATAATATCTATTATTACGTCTATATTTTCAGTAGCCTTCGGATGAACAGAGGCATCCTTAAAATTAAGTCCGTACGCGTCTGTCCAGAATTCGGAAATGTATTTTTTTGAAACTTCCTCAAAGGTTATACCCTCTTCATTTGCACGTTTTATGATTTTATCGTCAATATCCGTAAAATTCTGAACAAATTTAACATTGTAGCCTCTGTATTCCATATAGCGCCTTAGCACGTCAAAAACACAGAGCGGCCGCGCGTTGCCTATATGAATAAAATTATACACCGTAGGACCGCACGCATAAATTTTCACTTCATTTTTGTCTACCGGCACAAATTCCTCCTTGCGCCTTGTCATTGTGTTAAAAATTCTCATTTATCGTCCTCCAGTTCCTTGATTTTTCTTTCAAGTTCCTCTATTTTCAGTGAATTCCTTTTTATTTCAGACATAACCGGATCGGGAAGATTTATCTGATCAAGATCGTCTACCCTTTCCCCGTCTATTCGTACAACTTTTCCGGGAACGCCGACAACAGTGCTGTTCGGCTCAACATCGTTAATGACAACCGCGCCTGCGGCGACCTTGGCGTTTCTTCCGATCCGGATAGGTCCGAGAACTTTTGCTCCGGCGCCTATCATTACGCCGTTTTCGATTGTGGGATGCCTCTTGCCGACATCCTTTCCCGTTCCGCCAAGCGTAACACCCTGATAAATCATAACGTCATCACCGATTTCGGTTGTTTCACCGATAACAATACCTGTTCCGTGATCTATGCAGACTCTTTTTCCGATAGTTGCTCCCGGGTGAATTTCTATACCCGTTCTTCGTGCCGTTCTCTGGCTTATATAGCGCGCCGCAAAAGGCATATTGTGCTCCAAAAACCACTTAGCCTTTTTATGACTGCGAAGGGCTTTAAAACCCGGATACAGCAATATTATTTCAATGGGGCTTCTTGCGGCCGGATCATGCTCCATAAAGCTTTTGACCGACTCTTTAAAATCTTTAAACATTTTCCCCCTCCGTAACATAATGATTAATTTTATAAAAAACAAATGCCCCGTCCTTACAGACAGAGGCAATTAACTGCGGTTCCACTCTTACTTATAACTCAACTGCGTTTCAGCAGCTTCACAGATAACGGTGCTTACCGCCGCAAAATACTGTTATTTCCTTTGCGGAACTCACGGGTGCATTTCAACAGATTCTTAATATGGACATTCCAGCAAAAAGTCCACTCTCTGAAAAAAGAAAAACTGTTTACTTCTCCCAATCAGCGTTTTTACATATTAACACAATATCATTATAGCAAAAAAAAGCAAAATTGCAACAAAAAAATATATATTATTTTGATTCAATAAGATACCAACCGTCTTTGGTGTATTTTATTCCTGAAAGAACAGAGACGATGCAGGCAATCCAAAACATAACCGAAGCGGCAATATGAAGAATGTCAAAATTGATTTCCGGTCCCTCCGAGATTGCAAGGCTCAGAAAAACAAGACCTGTTGAAGACATTTGCAGAAAAGTTTTTGCTTTGCCGAAAGCATTTGCGGCAATCACCTTTCCTTTTGTGCAAGCAATCATACGGATTCCGCTGACAAGAAATTCCCTTGCAAGCATAAGAGAAAAGCAGACGGCATCACAGTATCCATTTGATAGCATTATAATAAACGCTGTCATAACAAGTGATTTGTCTGAAAGCGGATCCATAAGCTTTCCGAAGTCCGTAACAAGATTTCTTTTCCGTGCAATATTTCCATCAACTCTGTCGCTCATACAGGCTAAAAAATAAACAACAAGCGTAACGCTCCAATGATAATTGAACGGTATGAGCGCCGTAGCGAGAAGAACAGGCACCATAATAAGTCTGAACATTGTGATTTTATTAGGTAAATTCATAATAAGTTTCTCCAATTAAGTCATATCCGTTAAAACCGGTTATTTTTACGTCAACAAAAGAGCCGACTTCAAGGGGAAGATCTGATTTAATAATAATTGAGCTGTCAATTTCAGGCGAATCAAGATAACTTCTGGCAAGATAATTTTCACCGTCAGTTCCGTCAATAATCGCCCTGTAAACCATACCGACTCGGCTTTTGTTTGCCTCCTCGGTAACCGTATATTGAATATCTGAAAGAATTTCCGCACGGTGTTTCTTAATATCCTCATCAACCTGATTGTCAAAATCAAACGCGGGGGTATCTTCCTCGGGAGAATATGTAAAGCAGCCCATTTTGTCAAATTTAATCTCCCTGACAAATTTACAGAGTTCCTCAAAATCCTCCTCTGTTTCACCGGGAAAACCGACCATAAATGTTGTTCTGAGAGAAAGATTGGGTATTCTGCTTCTCATTTTAAGCAGAAGCACTTTCAGGGAATCATAATCTCCTGTCCTGTTCATTGCCTTCAGAATTTTTTTGCTGCAATGCTGAAGAGGAATATCAATATATGAGCAAATCTTTTTTTCCTCGGAAATAACATCAATAAGCTCATCGGTTATCCTATCCGGGTAACAATATAAGATTCTTATCCATTCAATACCATCAATGCGGCAGAGCTTTTTTAGGAGCTTAGCAAGACGGTATTCACCGTAAAGCAGCAAACCGTATTTTGTTGTATCCTGTGCGACAAGGATAAGTTCCTTTACACCGTTTTCTGCAAGTTGCTTAGCCTCATCAAGAATACTTTTCTCTGTTCTCTCTCTGTATGCACCCCTGATAAGAGGTATAGCACAATATGAACATCTGTTATCGCAGCCGTCGGAAAGCTTAAGATATGCCCAGTGAGACGGCGTGGAAAGAAGCCTTTCATCATCAAGCGGCAGATAACATTTATCGGGGAAATCCGATGTCTTAATGCCGCAGAGCGCTTTTCTGCATACCTTTACAATATCCGAATCGGCACCGATACCGATAACAGCGTCAACCTCGGGTATCTCTTTATGAATTTCATCCTGATACCTTTCAGCAAGGCATCCGGTAACAAGAACAGCTGATATAATTCCGGCCTTTTTATATTCGCAGGCTTCAAGAATCGATTCAATCGCTTCCGACTTTGCAGCCTCAATGAAGCCGCAAGTGTTTATAATAACGGCATCGCAGTTCTCAATATCATTTACAACGGAGAAGCCGTTCTCGCTTAATTTTTTCAGCATCATTTCGCCGTCTACCTGATTTTTGGGGCAGCCAAGTGAAATCATAGCAATTTTATACATATTATTCGTTCTCAATTCTATAGAATGCTTTTTTTATATCATTGTAGGTAAATCCTCTTCGTACAAGCGCGGCAATGACCTTTTCCCTGCCATCGGGTTCGGCAAGCTTTCTGAGATAGCTTTTATTAATCACATTTACAACTGCGTCAACAGGATCATACTTCGCGCGGTCGATAACAACAGAAACAATTTCTCTATCAATACCGCGTTTAAAAAGTTCCTGCTTAACACGAATTACTGAATAATTTTTTACCCTGAAAAGATATTCCGAAAGCGAACAGGCGAATTTTTCATCATCAAGATAACCGAGTTCTTTATATTTACGGATTGCAGCGTCTGCCGATTCAGCGTCAACCGTCCTGAGCAGCTTATCTCTCAGTTCTTTAACAGAATGATCGCGGCGTGAAAGCAAATCGGCACATTTGCTGAGCGCTTTTCTGTAATTGATTTTGAAAACAAGTTTTTCCCACTCGTCAGATGAGATTTCTTCTCCGTCGGGAATATAATTTTCCGCCCAGAAATCAACATCTGTTGTAATCATATACTCATCATCAAGGAGCAGGTGAATCTTATTTCCCCTACCTCTCTGCGCTTTAATTACCATCAATCTTCGTCATCTTCAACAGCAATGTCAAGCTTTGCTCTTGCGGCAGCCCTTGTCTGTCTTACATCAGACTCCGGAGCAGGTGCTTCGTCAAGTTCGGCCTTCGGTATTGCCTTTGCCTGGTATTTATGGTCTGATGAGGATTGAATCTCTGAAAGTTTATCTTTGATAAGCTTTTCCATTTCAGCTGCAAAATCAGAATCGCTTTTAATAAGTTCCTTGACTTTATCCCTGCCCTGACCGAGTCTTCGCTCTCCGTATGAAAACCATGAACCGCTCTTTTTAATGATACCATACTCAACCGCCATATCGACGATTTCGCCTTCCCAGCTTATGCCTGTTCCGTACATTATATCAAATTCAGCCTGCTTAAACGGAGGAGCAAGTTTATTTTTAACGATTTTAACTTTAGTTCTGTTTCCGATTATCTCAGAGTCTTTACCCTTGATTCCCTCTCCCCTTCTGACATCAATGCGCATGGAGGAATAAAATTTGAGAGCACGGCCGCCTGTGGTAACCTCGGGACTGCCGTATAATACACCCACCTTTTCTCGAAGCTGATTAATAAATATGATAAGGCAGTTACTCTTATTAACGGCGCCTGTCAGCTTGCGGAGAGCCTGACTCATCAGTCTTGCATGGAGACCGACATGGGAATCGCCCATATCACCGTCAATCTCTGTACGGGGAACAAGAGCGGCAACAGAGTCCACAACAATTATATCGACCGCGTTTGAACGGACAAGCTGTTCCGTAATTTCAAGCGCCTGCTCACCGAAGTCCGGCTGAGCAACAAGCAGAGAATCAATGTCTACCCCGAGATTCTGCGCATAAACGGGGTCTAAAGCATGTTCTGCGTCAATAAAAGCAGCCTCTCCGCCCTTTTTCTGTGCTTCGGCAATACAGTGAAGCGCAAGAGTTGTTTTGCCCGAAGATTCAGGCCCATAAATTTCTACGATTCTTCCCTTTGGAAGTCCGCCTATTCCCGTTGCAATATCAAGAGTAAGCGAACCTGTTGATATAGATTCAATATTAAGATGACTGTTTTCACCAAGACGCATAACCGCGTTCTTGCCGTATAGCTTTTCAATCTGCTTGAGAGCCGAATCAAGAGCTGTTTTTTTATCGTCTGCCATTTCATATCCTCCTTAAACTTTTATATAATTATAATAAATTATTGAAATAAAATCAACCGAATTGCGAAAAAAGCGAACAAACATTCTCCTTCAGAAATAATTGTTAAAAAAAGGCTTGCATTTTGTTGATATTTATGTTAATATCAATGCGTTGTAAATTTGTAAGGAGGTGTTCGCTAATGGCAAAATGTGAATACTGCGGAAAAGAAATGACGTTCGGTATCAAAGTATCTCACTCTCACAGAAGATCTAACAGGACATGGAAACCAAACCTCAAAAAAGTTAAGGCTATTGTAAACGGCTCTCCTAAAAGAGTTTATGTATGCACAAGATGTCTTCGTTCCGGCAAAGTAGAAAGAGCTTAAGAATCGCCAAAACGGCCGCCATTTTCGGCGGTCTTATTTTTTGTTTATCATTCCTGTCAAAATACAAACCACCCCAAATGTCGGAAACGAGTCATCAACTCGGTTTTGAACAAAGGGGTGGATTTCATTTTTGTTTTATTTAATTGATAAAATCAAATGTCTTCCTTAACCTTGGCTGCCTTGCCGACACGGTCACGAAGATAATAGAGCTTAGCACGGCGAACCTTACCGCGGCGAACAACCTGAATCGAATCAACGTTTGCCGAATTATACGGAAAAACACGCTCAATGCCAACACCGTAGGAAATGCGGCGAACTGTAAATGTTTTTGAAACACCGGAGCCTTTCATCGCAATAACATTTCCCTCAAACATCTGAATTCTCTCATTCTTACCCTCACGGATACGCACGCCAACCCTTACGGTGTCGCCGATTTTAAAGTCGGGATGTTCTTTTTTTACGCCGGTTGCCTCGATCATTTTAATTGCGTCCATAATAATTTCCTCCTTTTAATTTATCAGATGTTCGTAACAAAATACATTGAAAGAGGACCATCCGCTTAAATGCTTAACGCAAGCATTTAACGCGTTGCGGGACAGCAACGGAACAAATGCTTTAATACTATATCACAGTATAAGCGAAAAAGCAAGAGTTTTATCTAAAAATATTGTAATCTTTATCCAGCAGCGCTATTCTTGATATGCTTTTCCATTCAAAGTCCATATCTATTAGACGAATTATTGTGTCAAACAACAGACTTGGATTTAAATTTTTATCCTGCCCTGCGGCAAGTCTTGCATTAAGGACAATATCGTTACCCCGTATGGATATTCCGTATCTATCGATTAGAGGTTTTATATCTGTTTCCTTAACAATGCGACGCCTTCCCTGCTTGCTTTTTTTCAGGGCAGGAATAGCATCGGCAGAAAGAACATATTTAATTTTTTCAAATGCCGCCTCATTGTCGCTGAACTCGATTTTATATACGTAATCGGAATAAGCAATCTCGGAGCAATCGCGAAAATCATCATACACAGCAACAATTCTTATTCCTGTCGGCAGCATACTGTTCAGTCTGTCTTTGATTTCATCATTTGAAATTTCGCCTGTTATTCTAATATCCACACTCTCACAGTTGCTCTCAACACCAAGAGAGAGCGGAAGAGAAAAACTCATATAAGGATGCGGATTGAAGCCCTCTGTATACCAGAGCGGAATTTTCGCACGCATAAGCGCTCTTGCCATGCAACGGTTAATATCCAGATGGCTGATGTATTTACACCTGTCCAATTTTGAAAAAACAAGTCTAACCTCTCGCATCGCAGTTTCCTCCATTGAGTTTGTTTGCCCCGCAGCCGGCGCATTTTATACGACAGTGAGGTGTAATTTTATTTTCATGTGCCTTTATATTTTCATTTTCAAGGAATTTGCGTGATATACCGTAATCAAGATGATCCCATGGCAAAAGCTCGTCAAATGGGCGTCTGCGCCTTGTATAGAAATGAGGATCTATTCCGTTTTTTTCAAAAGCGCACATCCATCCGTCAAAATTGAATTTGTCGTCCCAAGAATCAAACTTGCATCCGTTCTTCCACGCATCAAGCAAAACCGCGCCAAGCCGTCTGTCTCCTCTGGCAAGAACGCCTTCAAGCAATGACGTTGGCGTTTCGTGAAAAGACACTTTGATTTTTTTACTCGGAATGGAATCGAGCAGAAGCTGCTGTTTCCGTTTAAGATTTTCCATAGAATCCTCAGGCTCCCACTGAAAAGGAGTAAAAGGTTTAGGTATAAAAGAAGCACAGCTTATTGAAATCTGAACGCCGGTTCCTTTCTGTCTGTTCGGATTATTGTAAAATGCGTGAAGAACTTTCATTCCTAAGTCGGCAATACCGCGTATATCGTCGTCCGTTTCCGTGGGAAGACCCATCATAAAATAAAGTTTAACGGACGTCCAGCCGTTATTGAAAGCCTTGGTGCAGGTTCTAAGTACCTCCTCGTCGGTAACATTTTTATTTATAACGTCGCGAAGTCTCTGCGTTCCTGCCTCGGGGGCAAATGTAAGTCCGCTTTTTCTGACTTTAGTAAGCTTGTCCGCAAGTTCATCGGAAAAATTGTCCACGCGGAGCGACGGCAGAGAAAGATTGATTTTATCCTTGACTGTCCACTCTATAAGTGATGTGAGCATTTCATTTACTTGACTATGGTCAGATGTGGAAAGAGAACACAGTGAAAGCTCATCATAACCTGTTGATTCAATAAGCGCCTTTGCCTGAGCATTAATTGTTTCAACATCTTTTTCTCTTATCGGACGGTAAATGAAGCCTGCCTGACAAAAGCGGCATCCTCTGATACAACCGCGAAATATTTCCTCAACCGCCCTGTCGTGAACAATGCTGATAAAGGGAACAACAAACTCGCGCGGGTAAAAGCATTTGTTCATGTCCGCGACAACAGATTTTTTAACCTTTTCAGGCGCACCAAACAGCGGTTTCAATTCTTTAAGCGTACCGTCATCATTATAGCTGTCCCTGTAAAGCGACGGAACATAAACTCCGTCTATATCCTTTGCCCTAAGCAAAAATTCCTTTTTATCCGCTCCTTTTTTCTTGCACTCGTTAAGAAGCTCAAGCACCGCAGGAGTGGATTCCTCACCGTCACCGAGAAATACAAGATCAACAAAATCTGTCATCGGCTCAGGATTGCATACACAGGGTCCTCCGCAGCATATTATCGGCGTAAGAGATTTTCTGTCCGCCGATTTGAGCGGTATTTGGGCAAGATCAAGCATATTCAGCACATTTGTGTATGAAAGCTCATACATGAGCGTAAAACCGATAATATCAAAATCCTTTATGTAATCTCCGCTTTCAAGGGCGAAAAGAGGAATTCCGTTTTTGCGCATCTGCTCCTCCATATCGCTGTCCGGTGCAAAAACACGCTCACACCAGAATTCCTCCCTGCTGTTTACAAGTGAATAAAGAATTTTCATCCCAAGATGACTCATTCCGATTTCATATAAATCCGGAAAGCAGAAGGCGTAACGAATAGCAACCTTCTCCGCATTCTTGACAACACTGTTCAGTTCTCCGCCGACATATCTGGCCGGTTTCTGAACATATTGCAGTATTTTTTCAACACATCTTTTCATAAAACTTTTTTTACCTTTCAAAGTTATCCAAAGTGCATTTCTTTAAAATTGAATATAAGAAGATATACGATTATCAGAAGTAAAGTAAAAATTCCGTACTCTATATACAAATAGAGCGACAGGCTAAGCAGAATTATAAGAGAAATCACAGATAACGGTGCAGACGCTTTTGGCAGCAACAGTCTGACAATTCTTCCCCCGTCAAGAGGAAAAACCGGAATAACGTTAATCATAAAAAGCAAAAGGTTTATTTCATCTTTGAGAAAAAGAAATAACACCAGATTGACAGCAGGTCCGCAGATGATTACAATGAACTCGCTGAATTTTGAAAGATAATTTTCATACCGCAGTCCAATGCCGTAAAAGGACAACTCTATGAGATAAGGCCGTACATGAAATAACAACAAAGCAATCAGGTGGCCCGTTTCATGAAAAGCGGAAAATAATAACAATTCAGCAGTATTCTCATAGCCGTAAAGTAAAGCAAAAGATAATAAGAAAAGGAATGAATATTCAAGTCTGAAAACAGTCTTTCCGATTTTAATTTCCAAAATATCACCGTAAAATTTTACGGCAAATCACTGATGATTATTCTTATCGAGGAAAGATTGCAGAATCATAACAGCTGATACTGCGTCAATGTTTTCTTTTCTTTTTTTAGCGCTGACTCCATTAGCGGAAAGAACATTATGCGCCATAACCGTTGTGAGCCTCTCATCCTGAAAGAAGACGGGCAGCTTGGATTTTTCACCAAGAGAATTTCCGAATTCAGTGCAGGCGTCAGACCTGAAACCGTATGAACCGTCCATATTTCTCGGTATTCCGACAACTATTTTCCCGACCTCCTCTTTCAATGCGATTTCGCACAGTTTTTCAATAAGACGAGGCTGATATTTTTCTTTGATAACAGTATAGGGCGAGGCAAGATTTGCGCCTATATCGCTTAACGCAACGCCTGTACGGGAGTCTCCGTAATCAACAGCCATTATTTTCATATGTGCACCTGCAAAATACTTTCAATAACCGAAAACAGCGGCATCAGTAAATGCGATGCCGCTGCGCATATGATATTTAGCCTATTCCTGTGATTCAGCGGCAGCAGTCTGCTCGGCAGAATTGTCCGCGCCGCCGGAATCATTTGTTTTATTATCGCTGTCATCTTCATTATTTGAGCGAGTAGCGCCCGTCGAGCTTGAATAATTGGGAAGATTCTTAGCGTCATACCAACCGTAAGAACCGCTTGAATAGCGGGCAAGAAGTCCGTTTGAGGGATCGTACGCCTTTCTGACAATACCGTCATATTCCGGAAAACTTTTTTCCTGAACGCCTTTTCTATCATAAACATTTGTCATAACGGTCTTCCAGATAGTTCCCGCCGGGTTCGGTGATAGCCTGTAAACGATTTCCTTGTTGAGATCATATCCGTACCAGGTAGCGGCAACATATTCGGGAGTGCCGCCGATAAACCAGCGGTCTACGCTTCCGGTTGTTGTACCCGTTTTACCGAAGCATTCAACATTTGAAAGCTTATACGTTGTACCTGTACCGTTTGTCATAACAGTCTGAAGTATCTTGTTCATAAGCCAGCCCGTGGATTCCGTGAGAGCCTGTTCAACGGTTTCCTCAGGCTTTGTCTCAAGAATAACGTTATCTTGACTGTCGGTTACCTTGTAGTAGCAATACGGATAATAATATTTTCCTCCGTTGCCGAATGAAGCGTATGCAGCCGTCATTTCAAGAACAGACACTCCGTATGTGAGAGATCCTGTTGCCATAGGAGCGTAGTCGCAGTCCTGAGCCTCAAGCGTTGAGATGTGGAATTTATTTGAAATATAATTATAAGAATAATCAACGCCGATTTTATCAAGTGTCTGCGCTGAAATCGTGTTGAGCGATTTCGAAAGACCGTATTGAACAGTTACATTTCTTCCGGAATAAGAACCGCCCTCATTTGTAGGCCACCACTTGCCTTTGATCTTTTTCAACGGTTTATCGGGTGTAAGTGTCGACCAGTAAATATCGACATTATCGTTGTTAAGACTCTTCTCAAGCGCGGGTCCGTAAACCGATAGCGGCTTAATCGTTGAACCCGGCTGCCTTTTGGCGTCTGTTGCCCTGTTAAAGTTGAAAGCAACCTCTTTTTTACCTGTTCCGCCGACAATTCCGAGAACGCGGCCCTCATAATTCATAATAGCCATTGCACCCTGAACGGTTTCATCAGGCATACGTCTGTAATTTTCATATACGTCCTCGAGCGCTTCCTGCACCTCAAAATCAATTGCTGAGTATATTTTCAGACCGCCGCCGTATACCATTGATTTTGCCTTACGGTAGGTATAACCCTCCTTTTGGAGGTCATCAATTACGGTATTGATAACAAAATCAATATACCAGGAATCTATAACATTTGTCCTTGATTCGGTTTCATCTCTGCTGACCTGGCTTCCGCCGTAATTTTCGCTGTTTGTGAAAACCATTTCATAAGCAACCGCGTCATCATATTCCTGCTGATCAATAAATCCTTCATCAAGCATAACATCAAGAATATAAAGCTGACGGGTACGGTTTTTATCGGGGTTTCTGAGAGGGTCATATCTTGTCGGTTTATTTGTTATAGCGACAAGGCAGGCACATTCGGCTATATTAAGATTTGAAACATCCTTACCGAAATACTTTTCCGCGGCAGTTTTTACGCCGTAACACCCCTCAGATAAATAAATTGTATTGAGATAGGCCTCAATAATTTCGTTTTTATCGTGATGTCTTTCTATATTAAGAGCCGAAAGTATTTCGTTGAATTTTCTCGCAAAGGTTACCTGATTTTCATCAGTCAGATTTTTTATAAGCTGCTGCGTTATTGTTGAGCCGCCCTGACCGAAGTTGTCCGGCTTTACAAGGCAGCCGATCGTTCTTACCCAGTCTACGCCGTGATGTTTTTTAAAACGCGTGTCCTCAGCGGCAATGGCAGCCTCGTCAAGATACGGACTCATCTCATCAAGATTAACCCATATACGGTTTTCTTCACCGTGCAGGCGAGTCATTTCTTCTTGATTGCCATCCGCGTCGGTACCGTAAACAAAGGAGGTCTGATTCTGTGAATACTTCTGAACGGTAAGGTCAAATACAGCATCACCGTGAACGACGCTGTAGCCGTAGATTGCAATAACGGAAAAGCAGACTATGCCAACAACGCCTATAACCATCAAGATTCCGCAAAAGACACGGAATATATTGAATCGTATCTGCTGACCTTTTGTTCTTGCATTACGGGGTTTTTTTGATTTTTTCCTTTTTCCCGAGGCAAGTTCTTTATCAATAACTCTGCCTCTTTTAATGCTTTTGGAATCATCTTTGCCCGATTTATCAATCTTGTATGCAGCAGGAACTTTTTTTTCTTCCTGCTTATGGCTTTTCTTGTCTTCATTATACACTTTGGCAGAATTGTTCATAAAAGATTCAAGCAAATCATCGTAATCTTTTGATGCCATATCCATACCTCCCAAACAAGCTAAAGCATATACTTTCTGTTATTATACAATAACTAAGTAATTAAATAAAGAATTAAATTAAAAATTTATTATATTTTTTCTGTTTTTTCAACAGATCGGGCACGTTTGCTGTTCATAATATTGATTTTTTTGGTAACAACAACCCCGTCGTATGTCACCCTTGCTCTTATAAATGCCCAAAACTTTCGTTTGCATTTTTTGCATTCGCAGACAACGCGAAACGATTTATTGATTGATTCGTAATCGGTCAAAACGCGAAGTTTTGAATTGCAGAAAAGACATCGCAACTCCTGCTCATAAACGTTAAATTCGTCTGTTATAGTTTTTGTAAGATAGTACGGCTTAAATACAAGTCTTTCAAAAAATGCGGCATCACATTCAATGATATATTCGGAAAGCCTACTTTTATCATAGACGCAGCGCAAACATTCAGCAGCTAAATAACAGTCCTCAAGAGCGCGGTGCAGATTTTCCTCGCTGAGATCAATATCAAACGCCGCCGCGCAGTGAGAAAGGCTGATCTGATTGGAGTCAGCAGTTTCAATAAACGATTGACAGAATTTTTGTAAATCAGCATATCTTTTGATAAAATCAACATATGCCGAGCCTAAAAACTTTTTACAGTTGTCTGTCAGCACATATAAATCACTGTTTGACCAGCTCATGAAAATACTATCTGCGCCGCTGCTCCAACGGGCAAAATCACTGATGGCGCGTTCAAACGGGATACCGTTCTGCAAAATCTCATCCATCGTAATATGAGTGAGATTTTTAAATCTTGACGAGAGTTTTGAAGACAGCTTTGGCTTAATTAGCTGCTTGAAGGTATCTGTAACAGTAAGTCTTTCGTCAAGCTTTACAGCTCCGATTTCAATAATTTCGTTCATTCCCCTGCCAAGCTTGTAATTATAAGCGTTATTCCATTCTAAATCAAATATAACATAATACATTTACAATAACCCTGCTTGCAAAAAAAATAGCCCTGCATAACGCAAGGCTACAAATAACTTATCAGCCAATGAAAAGGAATATAAGAAACGCGGCAAGAACAACAATAAAGAAAGCACCGATAAGCCACTTTGTCATTTTCTCAAGCTTAGCTTCAATCGTACGCGCCTTTGCTTTTCCGAGAAAAGTTTCGGCTCCGCCGGCAATCGCGCCTGAAAGATTCTGAGATCTGCCTTCCTGCATAAGAACAACTGTTGTAATAATTATAGATGCAATAATAAGAACAACACCGAAAACATAATGATACCAAAGCATCGTAAACATCCTCCATAGATAATTTAATACGAATGGATTATATCACAACAAAAAATATAATGCAAGAGTTTTTTCCATTAAATTACTTGAATTATTATTGCGTTATAAATAAAAATATAGATGTCGGTAAGTTGATTTGCGTTTGCCCTACCGGCTGCCGCCCTTTCAGGCGGCATTTTTATTCTTTAAATCTATTAAAATGTGAGCTGCTCGCCGAGATCACCGGCGGACGGCAAAGCACCCGCGGCAGGCAGATTTTTCGGACGGTATCTCCATTCTTTCTCAAATTCACCCCGTTTGTAAAGATGAAGGGAAACAACCTTGTCTGATTTTTTCTTCAGCGTCATTGCCTGTACGCCTTGTGTATTTTTTGTGGATTTGGGAAGAACAGAGGCTGTATTTACGAGTAGCTTTCTTCCGCCTGAACCGCAGATAACTATATCCGTATCTTCCGGAATATAGAGGACACCCGCAAGAGAAGATTTATCGGAATAAGCATTAATGAGCTTTTTACGGTTTGTTTTAGTTTCGTAAGCCTGCATATCCACTTTTGCTATTTTTCCGTTTTCAAACATAAATATCATATATCCCCTGTATTCGCTGAAAACGACAATGCAGACAGCCTCCTCACGATCCTCCATATTCAGTTTAGAGGGTACATACTCGCCGAGAACAGACGCCTTTGTATCCTGAAAATCATCAACTTTGGCTTTATAAACCTGCTGTTTGTTAGTGAACACAAGTACATTGTCTCTGTTAGAACACTCTACAGTGCTGATGATCCTGTCACCCTCTTTTACCTTCTGTTCACCGCTCATACGAAGATTGGCGGTGCGGATTTTTTTAACATATCCCTCTTCGGATATGAAGACCGTAACGGGATAATCGGCAATTTCCGGCTCAGTTTCGACGTTGTCATCGGGAACTTCATAAAGAATTTCAGAACGCCTTCCCGTATCATATCTTTCTATAACCTCCTGAAGCTCGGATATGATAATTTTTTTCATTTTAGTCTTGCTCGAAAGCGTATTTTCAAGGTCGGCTATCTCATTTTCAAGATTTTCTATATCCTTTATGCGCTTTAAAATATATTCACGGTTGAGATGGCGCAGCTTGATTTCTGCAACGTATTCAGCCTGAATCTCATCAATTCCGAAACCAATCATAAGATTCGGGATAACCTCAGATTCACTTTCTGTTTCGCGAATAATTTTAATAGCTTTGTCTATATCAAGAAGAATTTTAGAAAGTCCTTTAAGCAGATGAAGCTGTCTGCGTTTCTTTGACAGGCTGAAATTGACTCTCCTTGTTACGCAGTCTAAACGGAATTCAATCCATTTATCTAATATTTCACGGACGCCGCGCACTCCCGGAGCGCCGTTTATAAGAACGTTAAAATTGCAGGAAAATGAATCCTCAAGCGGCGTTAATTTATAAAGCCTGCTCATAAGCGCATCTGGGTCCGCTCCGCGCTTTAAATCAATCGTTATTTTAAGACCTTTTAAATCAGTCTCGTCGCGTATATCGGAAATTTCCTTGATTTTATTAGCTTTGACAAGCTCTATAATCTTGTCGATTATTGCTTCCGACGTTGTTGTCGGCGGAATTTCGGTTATATCAATACAGTTATAAGACTTATCATAGGCGTATTTTGAGCGCACTCTGACCGAACCTTTACCCGTTGAATATATTTTTTCAAGCTCGTCTGCGTCATAAATAACATACCCTCCGCCGACAAAATCCGGAGCAATCAGGGTGTCGGAAATACTATGATCGGGATTTTTAATCAGAGCAATCGTTGTCTCACACAACTCTTTTATATTAAATGACGCAATGGAAGAGACCATTCCTACCGCGATACCTGTTGTAACATTGCAGAGAACTGTCGGAAAAGTAACGGGCAAAAGGCGCGGTTCTTTCATCGTGTTATCGTAATTATCCACAAAATCCACGGTATCCTTGTCAATATCGTCAAAAAGCTCTCTACATATGGGTGCAAGCTTTGCCTCAGTATAGCGTGAGGCGGCATACATCATATTTTTGGAATAGGCTTTACCGAAATTGCCCTTTGATTCTACATAAGGATATAAAAGTGTTTCATTGCCGCGCGAAAGCCTTACCATTGTTTCATAAATCGACGCGTCGCCGTGCGGATTAAGTTGCATGGTTCTGCCGACTATATTCGCGCTCTTTATTGTACCGCCCTTT
Organism: uncultured Clostridia bacterium; assembly: GCA_947585615.1. Classification (GTDB taxonomy): domain Bacteria; phylum Bacillota; class Clostridia; order Oscillospirales; family Acutalibacteraceae; genus Eubacterium_R. The sequence goes on along the minus strand of CANPXD010000011.1, from coordinate 3,479 downwards.
AAAAGTCCCATATTGAACATTGTATAAAGAAGCTTTCTGTGTGAGGGTTTAAGACCGTCAATTTCAGGAATAGCACGTGACAAAATAACGCTCATCGCATAGGGCATAAAATTCTTTGTCAGCGTATCTGTTATGATTTCCGACTTAACAGTTCCCGCGTCCTCAATATGCACATTTTCGTTGTTAAAATCATTTTCGGCAGTGACTGACTTTTTCTTTTTTGCCATAAAATAAATCTCCTTAGCTTACATCGGCAGCATCAATATAAAGATGACCGAAATCTGTAATATACCGTTTTCTTCCGTCAAGATCGTCACCAAGGAGCAAATCAAAAATCTGAGACGTTTTCTCAGCCTCGTCCGGAGTGACCAGAATAAGTCTCCTTGTGGCAGGATTCATTGTAGTCAGCGCCATCATTTCGGCTTCATTTTCACCAAGTCCTTTTGAGCGCTGTATGGTATATTTCTGATTGCCGATTTCCTTTTTAATTCTGTCCATTTCAATTTCATTATAGGCAAAATAAGTCTGATCCTTGCAGGTGACCTCATAGAGCGGAGATTCATCAATGAACACCTTACCCTCTTCAATAAGCTTCGGCATAAGGCGATAAATCATTGTAAGAATCATTGTTCTTATATGGAAACCGTCAACATCGGCGTCGGTACAAATAAGAATTTTGCTCCAGCGCAGGTTGTCCATATTAAATTCCGAAAGACCCTTTGCCGCTTTTGAGCGTACTTCGACTCCGCAGCCCAGCACCTTAATAAGATCTGTTATTATTTCATTTTTAAAAATCTTGTCGTATTCGCATTTAAGACAGTTGAGTATTTTGCCTCTGACAGGCATGATTGCCTGAAAATCAGCATTTCTTGCCTGTTTGCAGGCGCCAAGCGCCGAGTCTCCCTCAACAATAAATATTTCCCTTTTATTCACATCCTTGGAACGGCAGTCAACAAACTTCTGGATACGATTTGTCATATCTATTTTTCCCTGAAGGGTGTTCTTTAGGGTTTTACGCGTGTTTTCAGCCTTAACGCGGCTTCTCATATTTATTATGACCTGATCGGCTATTTTGTCAGCTTCAAGCTTGTTTTCAATAAAATAAACCTCAAGCTGTCTGCGGAAAAATTCCGTCATAGCTTCCTGTATAAACTTGTTTGTTATTGATTTTTTAGTCTGGTTTTCATATGAGGTCTGTGTTGAAAAAGATGAAACAACTAAAATAAGTATATCCTCAATATCCTGAACATTTATCTGACTGTCCGTTTTGCTGTATTTGTTGTTTGCCTTGAGATAAGCGTTTATTTGACTGACAAACGCACTTCTGAATGCTTTATCGGGAGAGCCTCCGTGTTCAAGATAACTTGAGTTATGATAATATTCCTTCAGTTGTGTTTTTTGAGAAAAACAGACAGAAGCTTTTATTTTAAGCTTGTATTCCTGTAAATCGTCCCTGTCTTTTCCTTTTCTCTCACACTCCCAGTACTGCGGCGTTGTAAAAGCGGTATCTCCGGCAAGCTCCTTAACATAATCTTTAATGCCGTCCTTGTAACAGTATTCGGTTGTTTCAAATTTAGAGCCTTTCTGGTTTTTAAAAATAAATGTTACGCCGTCGTTTACAATAGCCTGCTTTTTAATTGTTTCGTGAAAATATTCGGCAGGAACATCTATATCTGTAAAAACCTCAAGATCGGGCTTCCACCTGATTCTTGTGCCGGTATCTTTTTTAGGATAATCCTCCTTGACCAGTCCGCCGATATTTTCACCCTTTTCAAAATGAAGCCTGTAACAAAAGCCGTTTGAATGAATTTCAGCGTCCATATATTCTGACGCATACTGCGTTGCGCAAAGACCGAGACCGTTCAATCCGAGAGAATACTCATAGTTTTCCTCACCGTTATCATACTTTCCTCCCGCATACATTTCACAGAAAAGAAGCTTCCAGTTATATTCACCCTCAGCCTTGTTGTAGTCAACAGGAATCCCGGCTCCGAAATCCTGAACTTCAACCGAGCCGTCCTCAAATTTAGTTATAATGATTTTGTTGCCTCTTCCCTCTCGGGCTTCATCTATTGAATTTGACATTATCTCGAATATAGAGTGCTGACAGCCCTCTATACCATCCGAGCCGAAAATAACCGCAGGTCTTTTTCTTACACGGTCAGCGCCCTTTAATGATTTGATACTGTCGTTTCCGTAATCATTTTTTTTAGCCATTACTGCCTCCGTCCAAAGAAGTCTATACAAATTCATATTATACAAGATATTGTATTTTTGTCAAGATTTTGTCCTGATTATTACAATATAGAGAAGATTATATTAAGACATTTAAAAACACGGAAAAATCAAGTCGAAATTCATTAAAAAAGGTGAGAAAAAATTCTCACCTTAAAATTATTCTCCGCTTTCGGGATTGTTATTAATATTTTCAGAAGCCGGCATCTCATGATTTTCATTTTCCGAGATATTGCTTTCGGCATCTTCGCTTTCTGACTTTTCCGATATTTTCTCCTCTTCCGGAAGCGTGCCTGTTTTCATAAGAGAATCAAATTCCTCTCCGGTAATCTTTTCTCTTTGCAACAGTGTTTCGGCAACAAGCACAAGCTTATCATAATGCTCCCTGAGAATTTTCTCCGTGATTTCATATGCTCTGCGCATCATTTTCTCAATTTCGGAGTCAATTCTCGCTGAAGTTGCCTCACTGTAATTATTAACGTGTCCGAAATCTCTGCCAAGGAAAACTTCATTGCTTTCATCACTGTAAACAACGGGCCCGAGTTCGTCACTCATACCGTATTTGGCAACCATATCTCGGCAGATCTGTGAAGCGCGCTGAAGATCGCTTGAAGCGCCGGTGGAAATATCGTCAAGCGATATTGCCTCGGCCACCCTTCCTCCGAGCATTGAAACAAGGAGATCAAGCATTTCATTCTTTGAATTGAAATCCTCTTCCTGGGGCTGATACATTGTATATCCGCCGGCGCCGAGACCTCGCGGTATTATTGAGATTTCCTGAACGGGATCGTGATTTTCAAGATAGTATGCCGCAACAGCATGGCCTGCTTCGTGATAAGCCGTAAGTTTCCGAGCCTTTTCACTGTATTTGTGCGACTTCTTTTCAGCACCCATTATAACTTTTGTGCTCGCGTCCTGAATTTCCGCGAAAGAAATCGCGTGTTTGCTGCGCCTTGCGGCAAGGAGTGCCGCCTCATTGAGGAGATTTTCAAGGTCAGCGCCGGTAAAGCCGATCGTGCTCTTTGCAACCTCTTTCAAATCAACATCGGGCGCAAGAGGCTTATTTCTTGAATGAACCTTGAGTATATCCTCTCTACCCTGCGTATCGGGTCTGTTGACAGTGACCTGACGGTCAAATCTTCCCGGTCTGAGAAGTGCCGGATCAAGAACATCAGGTCTGTTTGTGGCAGCAATTATAATAACCCCGCTGTTTGTGCCAAAGCCGTCCATCTCAACAAGAAGCT
>CANPXD010000010.1 GCA_947585615.1 uncultured Clostridia bacterium | reverse complement strand
GGAAATGCACCGGCAAGCCAAAAGGACAGCCAAAGAAGAGAAATTGCAAAGAAAGCGAAAAAGAACTTACGCTTTGCTTTTGCTGAAAGGTCGCCGTCAAGATCAAATTCAAGTTTTCTTATTTTGGGAATCACAAAGTAAAAAAATGCAATTACGGCAGCGGGAAGTACAAGCTTTCCGAATGAGGACAAATAATTTTCATCAACAAGCGCTTCAAGATAAATGACGCACAGCGTGTATATAACGAGAAGTATTCCCCATATTCCGTTTATATTTTTGTATAACGTCTTCATCTATTTAACCTTTCAAAATTCAGCATCAGTTTGCCTTTTCGTGATACTCCTGTTCCGTGTTGACATTCCAGATATTTGTTTTATCCTTTTCGCCGGAAATTATATTTTTAACTGCCTCAAAAGAGGTCATCATTGAATGGTCAATATTGTTATAGCGGTGCTGACCGTTTCTACCGACGCAGTAGAGATTGTCAATCGTATTAAGATAGTCAATCAGCTTGTCTATATCATCATATGTGTCAAAATACGCTGGATACGCTTTTTTAACCTTTTCCATATGGCAATCAATTACAACATCTTCACTGTCAATAAGACCGAGCTTAATCATCTCGGAAATACCTATTTTTCTGAATTCATCCTCAGTCATTTTCCAGAATTCATCGCCCTCATTGACAAAGTATTCAAGACCGATCCAAACAGTATTTTCAAGATTTTTAACCATATATGGCGACCAGTTGTTATAAATCTGAAAACGTCCCATTTTAACATTTCTGTCCTGAACATACACCCAGCAATCAGGAACGATATTGCCGATCGTTCTCATATTTGTTTTATTTTTAAGATTAAGCTTTGAAACAAGCACGCCGAGCGTCATATAATCACGGTATGGGAGACCTTGTGCGATCTGTGCCGGTTCAGCAGGAACATCGTTCATCCCTTGAACAAGATCCTTAATAGGCATAGAAGAAATAACGCAGTCTCCGCTCTCTGAAATCACCTTACCGTCCTTTTCATAGGACAGCGATGTGATACTATTGTTTTTGTCCTTATTTATTCCAATAACCTTAGCGTTTTTAATTATCGTACCGCCCAGTCTCTCAATTTCGGAAGCCGTAACCTCCCAGAGCTGACCGGGACCGAGCTTGGGATATTTGAACTCCTCAATCAGTGAGGTTTCCACCTTGCGGTTCTTTTTGTTAAATACCTTTCCGAAAATATCCTTAATGACTGCAGTTATGGAAAGTCCCTTTACGCGCTGCGCACCCCAAGACGCGTCTATTTCACGCGGATGCCTGCCCCAAAGATTTTCTGTATAATATTCAAAAAACATCGAATACAGCTTCCTGCCGAAACGATTAATATAGAAATTTTCAAGATTATCTTCGGGAAGCTTATGAAACATTGCCGCAAGATAACTGAATCCAACCTTTATGGTGTTAATCAGTCCCATATTTTTAAGGGTTTCCATTTTGAGAGAAACAGGATAATCGTAGAATTTTGAATCAAACAGAATACGCGAAACACGGTTACGCGTAAGCATAACGCGATCCTGTTTTTCGGGATTCGGGCCTCCGTCAGTAAGCGGAACACTGCGATTGAGAACAAGGTCGTCATAGGAAGGAGCACCCTGCATAGGGAGCATTTTTTCCCACCATTCGTTTACTTCTGGAATTTTGGAAAAAAATCTGTGTCCGCCCATATCCATACGGTTTCCGTTATAATTTACGGTTTTTGAAATTCCGCCGAAAGTGTCGCTTTCTTCAAACACAATCACTTCAAAATCATTAGATTTTGTCAGCAGTTCATATGCGGCCGTAAGACCGGCGGGTCCTGCTCCGATTACAAGCGCCTTTTTCATTGTATTCGCTCCTCACAAATAAAATTAGGAAATAAACTCCGATTATTATAATACAGACTAATATTAATTTCAACAAATTTTTAAATATTTAATATTTAATTGCACCTGCCGAAAGCAATTCCTTAAGTTTTTGCGCGGATAAGTTGATATTATGCCGAATCTCAAATTTATATCTCTCCATATTGACATCACTGTGTTCCGTTTCCTTACTCCAAAGATGAACAGTCCATGCGTCATTACCGAACATTGACGGAATAAGCGCTCCGATAACAGCCATTTTTATTTTAGATAAAATATCTTTGTCATAAACCGCCATAAGAAAATATCTGAATAGAAAATAGACGGCAATATTTTCACAGCTTTTCTGATTGATGAATAAAACTTTATCCGAACGATTTTTAACCTTTTCCTCCCACTCCGGATTAATTAGTTCCGGATTTCTGAATACATCAAAAAAAGGTGTGACACTTCCCTGTTCCTTATATTTATGAATATCACTCTGCAACGCAATACCAAAATCGAGCAGGCGTGAAAGACGTTCAGTAAGAGAAGTTTCATCCGATTTAACAATTTTTATTGCTTCTTTTCTGGCATTTGCCAACTTGAAATAGAGCTTTGCATCAATATCATTTAACACTGGAGGATCGCCGTTTACTTCTTCACAGAAGTCAAAATCATTTGTATTCCAAATAATTTCCGAAGCAACAGGGCATGAAAAAGACAGACCGATTTCACGCGTTGCACCGAAATCATTAATGAAGCGCGGAAACGTGCGGCAGGTATAAGGCGTATGCTCCTGACCGACAGCGATATGTAAATCACAAAGATTTTCGGAATTGAGAAAAGGACATCGCTTATTTTCGGAGAGACGAAAAACCGTATTCGAGTATTCATCACTGTCAAGAACAGATGAAATGCGCTTTCCTATATCCCCGGTAAGCGTATTGTAATATTGAAGCGACATTTCATCAGCGTCAACCTCCCATCCCTGACAGCAGGAATCGGGACAGGCTCCGGCAATACAACTGAATTCTTTATAAAAAGTTGGTGTTCTTACAATCATATTAAACATCCTTATCGAACAAAATAACAGGCAGTAAAAAGGACTTGGAATTCAAATGAAAACCAAGTCCTTTTGGTGCGAGAGACGGGACTTGAACCCGTACGAGTCGCCCCACACGCCCCTCAAACGTGCGCGTCTGCCGATTCCGCCACTCTCGCTTGCAACGATTGAGATTATAGCAGAAGAACAGTCAGTTGTCAATATTAAATGTGAAAATTTTTAAAATATCTTCAGGTTTATCGACGATAAGTGCAGGAAAAGAAAGATGCAACAATTCAAAAGAAGTATAGCCCCAGGTAACGGCAATACATTTACAGCCGAGATTTTCAGCGGACTCAATGTCTACAGGGCTGTCTCCTATCCACACGCAGTCGCTCGGCTCAAGACAGAGCTTTTTAAGTATACTGTTTGCCATTGCAGCATCGGGCTTTTTTGGAATACCATCCTGCGCTCCGCAGATAACGTCAAAGAAGTTTTTGCCGAAAAGCCTTTCAACCATATCAACTGCCGCCAAACACGGTTTATTTGTGCATACGGCAAGCTTCAAACCCCTTGCCTTAAGCGAATTGCAAAGTTCTTTGACGCCACTGTAAATATAAGCATTGTCAAGCTTTATTTCATTATATTTTTTCTTGAAGAGTTCATATCTGAAATTCAGTTCCTCATCAGTAAGAGAGTCTTCATAAATTCTTTTAACGAGCATTTTTGCACCGTTTCCGACAAAACGTGTGTAATCCTCTATTGTCCATTTCGGCCTGATCCCATCATTCTTCAAAAGAAAATCACAGGTACGGGCTAAATCGTCAATCGTGTTGACAAGCGTCCCGTCAAGATCAAAAATCAGGCATTTTGTATTTTTGAGTGAAGAAATTGTCTCATACAGACCTTCATTAAATTCATCGAAAAGTAAAACATCATTCATACAGATCACTCAGATCCTCTGTTTTTCTTTTTTTATGATTTAAGACAAGTTTAACAGAAACAACGCAAACAATAAGTCCCGTCAGGACTCCGGACGTAATGTAAATTCGTTTGTTCTGTTCCTTGCTCTGTGAAGAAAGCTGTCCGCTTTTGACGCCCGTCCATAAATCCGCCTGCAGTTCAAGAATGTTTTGGGGCAGATTTTCAAAGAACTGCCCGTTTTCTATTTTTTCGGGATACACGGTTTCGTCCTGATAAAGCGAATATTCCTCATTATTGATTACCGAAGTATTCGGACTGGCGTAATAAATGTATTCCGCATTGGCAAGGGCGACCTGGGGTTCCTGCATAAAGTTTATAAACGCCTCCGCTCCGCGCTTATTCTGCACGCAGGAAGGAATACAGAATGCGTCATAAAATACGTTTATTCCCTCTTTCGGGAAGCAGTAAGCAAGGTCCGGATTATTTTCGGACATAAGAACATAATCGCCTGCATAGTAGGTTGCGAACGCGTATTCGCCGCTTTCCATAAGGTTGAAAATTTCATCCATTACATAAACCGGACTTGTCTTATCTTTCTGTTCGGCAAGAAGTTGAGCAGCTTCAATCCAATCGGATTCATTGACGGAATTGAAATCCTGACCGAGAACAGCCTGTGCAATGGCAAAAGCGTCGCGTGAGTTATTGAACATAAGAACTTTTCCCCTGTACTGTTCATCCCAGAGAACATCCCAGCTGTCAGGCTCACCTTCTACTAGCTTAGTATTATATACTAAAACGGTTGTCCCGACATTATAGCATATTGAATATTTCTGTTCAGGATCAAAATAAAGGTGCTGGTACTCATCGGCAATGTACTTTATATTTGGCACATTGTTCCAGTCGATTTCAACAAGCATATCCTCATCAAGAAGCCTGCTTATCATATAATCGCTCGGAACAATAACATCATAGGAAACGCCGCCTCCGGCAAGTTTTGAATACATATTCTCATTTGATTCATAGTTGGTGTAATTAACTTTTGCGCCCGTGAGACGTTGAAATTCACGCACAACGTCCATAGAATCCTCAGAGCCGTCCGAAATATATTCCCCCCAGTTATAGACATTTACTGAAGTGCCCTGAAGTCCGAGACTGCTGTAGTATTCAATCTGCTCATCGGTAAAAATTTCTTCATCGTCTGCATAGGCAAAAATTGCGGACTGAGATAGGAGCAGAACAAGGGTTAGAAAAAATATAACAAGCTTTTTCATCCGGCAGCACTCTTACCCTTTTTATCGACTTTCGACTGAGCGACATTCATCAAGATGAGCAAAACCAGAATAACAATAAATATCAGCGTGGACAGAGCATACATATCAGGCTTTACCCTTTTCTTAGTGAGTGAGAAAATGTAGATCGGAAGCGTCTGAAAGCTTGGTCCGTTTGTGAAGTAAGATATAATGAAATCGTCGAGAGAAAGCGTGAAACTCATAACAAGTCCCGTAACGATTCCGCTCGCAATATTGGGCATAACTACCTTAAAAAAGGCGGCAAGCGGTTTGCATCCCAGATCTACCGCCGCTTCATAGACATTCATATCAAACTGCTTGAGCTTAGGCGTTACGTTAAGAATAACGTAAGGCAGCGAAAAAGTGATATGCGCGATAAGCAGCGTCCAAAAGCCGAGAACGTTCGTTCTGTTCACAAGCGCTCCGGCAAACGCAAAAAGCAGCATCATTGATATGCCTGTAACGATTTCAGGATTCATCATCGGAATATTCGTAACCGTCATCATAGACTTTTTATAAAGCTTATTCTTAGCGTTGAACAGTCCCACAGACGCCAGCGTACCGAGAACCATAGAACAAAGAGCAGTAGCAACAGCGAGAATAATCGTGTTGTAAAGTGCCCGCATTGCAGCTTCATTTTTGAACATTTCGCTCCACCATTTGAGCGAAAAGCCCGTAAAAGTATATGTGCTGGCTGATGAATTGAACGAAAACAACGCCATAACGACTATCGGCAGATAAAGGAAAATGAAAATGAGAATCATATAGAGCCTTGAGCCGTGAAAAAGTCTTTTTTTCATATCAGAACTCCTCCTTCATTGTCATTATCCGCGCCGAAGTAGTTCATAATACCGAGCGAAATCAGAATCAGTATCATAAGAACAAAAGACAAACTTGCTCCGAGATTGTAGTTATTGGCATTCTGGAACTGCGTTTCAATAACGTCGCCAATTAAAACTATCTGACCGCCGCCTAACTTCTGAGTGATATAAAATGTTGAAACACATGGCACAAAAACCATTGTAACTCCGCTCAAGACTCCGGGAAGCGACAGAGGAAAAACGACCTTTTTGAGCACCTGAAAACGGTTTGAGCCAAGATCTTGAGCCGCTTCAATAAGGGAATTGTCCATTTTGCTCAGAACTGAATAAATGGGTAAAATCATAAAAGGCAGAAAATTATACACCATTCCGAGCATAACGGCTCCGCCCGTATTTATAAGGCTGAGTGCCGGTGAGCCGTCCTCACCCCCAAGACCGATTAAACGAAGAAGCGTATTTATTATTCCCGAATCACCGAGAATTGTCATTAAGGAATAAGTCCTGATGAGGAAATTCATCCACATCGGCAGCATCACAAGCAAAATAATCGTGCTTTGAGCGCTGAGCTTTGCCTTAGACATAAAATAAGCAAAGGGATAGCCGAGCACAAAACATATTACTGTTGCAAAAACACCATACAAAACAGAAAGAAGAATTGTTGAAGTGTAATCCGGAATTGCCTGAACATATCGCAGCGAAAACGCTCCGGTTGAATCGGTAAGAGCGTAATAGAGAACCATAATCAAAGGCGCAATGATAAACAAAAGCGACCAGAGCAGATACGGTTTATCAAGCAGATTACGCAAAAATTTACTGCTCATTTTCCGCCTCCCAGTCATAATCGGCATCATTGATATGGTCGAATTCATCAGAGAATGACGAATAGTCGCCGAATTCGCCGCTATATTCACTGCGTTTCATAACGTGAATCGCATCCGCCTCAATATACATTCCGATCGTTTCTCCGACTTTATGGTAATCAGTCGTCTGAATAAGCCAGATAAAGCCGTTTACATCAACAAAGATTTCAAAAAATGTTCCTTTAAAAACAACATCGGTAACAACTCCCGTTAAAGAGTCCTTCTCACCGGCTTCGCATATTTTTATATCTTCAGGTCTGACAACTGCCTCGGCAGGTTCATTGGGAGCAAACCCACTGTCAAGGCAGTCAAAAACTTCTCCCTGAAAGCTTACAACATAGTCCTTTATCATTACGGCATCCACAATATTTGACTCGCCGATAAAATCAGCTACAAAAGCGTTTACAGGCTCGTTATATATATCCTCCGGTGTTCCTATCTGCTGGATCTTGCCTTTATCCATAACAACAATCGTGTCACTCATGGAAAGAGCCTCCTCCTGATCGTGCGTAACATAAATAAAGGTTATTCCGAGTCTCTTTTGAATGCCTTTAAGTTCCTTCTGCATATCCTTGCGCAGTTTTAAATCAAGCGCGCCGAGCGGCTCGTCAAGGAGGAGGACACGCGGTCTGTTCGCGAGCGCTCTTGCTATTGCAACACGCTGCTGCTGACCGCCGGAAAGACTGTCTATTGTTCTTTTTTCAAAGCCTTTAAGATTGACAAGTTCCAGCATTTCCGCAACAGTTTTTCTTATCTGATTTCTCGGCATTTTCTGAATTTCAGGACCGAAAGCGACATTCTCATACACGTTTAAATGTGAAAAAAGAGCATAACGCTGAAAAATAGTGTTCACCTTACGTTTGTGAGGCGGAACATCATTGATTCGCTTGCCCTCGAAAATGATTTCGCCGCTGTCCGGTTCAATAAAGCCGGCAATACAGCGAAGAGTGGTTGTTTTTCCGCATCCGGAGGGTCCCAGCAGCGTTATAAACTCTTTTTCGTTTATATACAGATTCAGTTTATCCAACACAACATTATCACCGTATTTAACGGTAATATCCTTTAAATCAATTAATTTTTCCAATTATGCACTTCCTCTTTGTAACCCGATTTTAATGAAAGCAAAAATGCAAATCATTAATAAATTAACTATATCAAATTACACACAAATGTCAACAAAATTCAGAATATTTTTTTTAAAATTTCCTCCCCGTTTTCAACCTTGCTTACCGTATCGGCAACAAGGGAAAAATCACAGACCATTGATTTCGTTTTATGAATGCAGTCGTCCATGCCGAAAGGAACAAAATAGTAATTCTTGTAGTTGAGCAGATTGCCTATGTTTTTCGCTGCCGCACCAAGGGCATCATTCGTAGAAACACCTATAATAACAGGCCTTGAATTCCTAAGATGACTTTTTGCCGCCATGGTGACCGCCGTGTCAGCAATACCATTTGAAAGCTTCGCAAGCGTGTTACCGGTACACGGAACTATGCAGAGAATGTCAAAAAGCTTTTTCGGACCGATTGGTTCGGCCTGCTCGATCTTATGAATTATACTGTGTCCCGTTATTGAGATTATTTCATCCTGAATATCCTTGGCGTCGCCGAAACGCGTATCTGTATTATACGCAGTTTCACTCATTATGGGATAAACATCATATCCCTTTAAAACAAGCTCCTTCAATGCTTCGATTGATTTAGAAAAAGTACAGAAGGAACCTGTAAGCGCATATCCTATTTTCAATTAAATTCCTCCTCAATTATATCCGCTACCGCCTCTCCGATAAGATAACCGGCCGTCTTTTCGGAATATCGTGCCGGCATAGCACGACCGTTTAAAAGATTTAAACCCATGCTGTCGGCGCAAAGCGTGTCGACTCCTCCGGGGAAAGACGCCAAATCAAGCACAATGGCGTCCTTTTTCAACACAGAAAGCTCCGGCTTTGTAAGCACCATATGGGGAACGGTATTGATAATTATATCAGCGTTGTTTTCCAACCTCAGATCTTCAAATCCAATGTGCCGCGCACCGTTGAAAACCGAGTCTGCCTCTGATTCTCTGCTTCTTGAGCATACTGTGATATTTGCACCGTAGGCACGAAGTATTTTATGCAGAGCCTTTCCGATTCTTCCGTAACCGATGATAAGTATTTCTGATCTGAAAAGCGAGTAAGGCGTGTTTTCTTCAAGAAGAGTTACCGCGCCCTCGGCAGTCAGGAAAGCGTTTTTAAGAACGTAGCTTTCATATTTCATATAGTCGAAGCCGTTTATAAAATCGCCCATACCGAAAAATACCAACTTATCGTCAAGCCCTGAAAACATATGTTTTTTTGCGGGAACGGGAAGAACGACAAAATCAGCGTCCTGTGTACTGTTTATATACTGATAGCCATGCTTTTCAAGATATTCCTTTGCATATTCCATGCGTTTATCCTCGCCGAAAGGGACGGCAAATTTCTTTAATTTCATAAAGACACCTCAGTTTCAATTCATACTATGCGCATTTTTTTTCATTGTTAATGGACTTTGGTGTTTATTTTTTTTATAAAATGTAGTATAATAATTTAAATTGACTTTTGGAGGATTTCTTTTGAAAAATATTGATACATTGCTGAAAGAAACAAAAAGAATTCATTTTATAGGGATCGGCGGCGCCGGAATGTGTCCGCTTGCGGAAATACTAATTTCACTCGGCTACATTGTCTCAGGGTCCGATAACAACGATACCGAGACGTTCAGAAAAATCGAAAAAGAAGGCGCAAAGGTTTATCTCGGACTGAAAAAAGAAAACATCACCGATGATGTTGAGCTTGTTATTTATACAAACGCCATTTTGGAGGGAAACGAAGAACTTGAATACGCAATGAAAAATCTGCCCACATTTGAAAGAGCTGAACTTCTTGGCGCGATGAGCAGAATTTTCACCAACTGCATCGGTATATGCGGAACTCACGGGAAAACGACAGTTTCATCAATGACAACTCAAATTTTGCTTGAAGCAGATCTTGATCCGAGTGCAGTTATAGGCGGAAAGCTCCCTGTAATCAACGCATACGGAAGATTCGGAAAAAGTCAGAATTTTGTTTGCGAAGCTTGCGAGTTCAACAACACTTTTCTTCATATGAACGCCGATATGGCAGTCGTTCTTAACATAGACGAAGACCATCTTGACTTTTTCGGCAATCTTGAAAATATAAAAAAATCGTTCAGGAAGTTCTGCGATAAAACCACCAAAACCATTATTTATAATGCAGACGATGAAAACACAGTTGATATGCTAAAGGGAATTCAGGGTAAACAGCTTGTTTCATTCGGAACAACAGACGGCTGCGATTTTACTGCAAAAAACATTTCGGTTCCCGGAGGTTTCAAATCGGAATATGACCTTTATCATAACGGAGAGTTTCTGACACATATTGAACTTTCCGTTCCGGGAGAGCACAACATTCTCAATTCACTTGCCGCATTTACGGCGGCTTATTTGAGCGGCGCCGATACAAAGAGCATTTGCATCGCTTTACGCACTTTCAAAGGTGCCGGCAGACGTTTTGAAATATGCGGAAATTTCAGAGGCATAACCATAGTAGACGATTACGCGCATCATCCCAAGGAAATTGAAGTAACGCTGAATGCCGCAATGAAAATGGGATATAAGAGAGTCTGGGCAGTTCATCAGCCGTTTACTTTTACAAGAACGGCAAAACTGCTTGACGATTTTGCCAAAGTCCTCCAAATTGCAGACAAGTGCATTGTTTCGGAAATTATGGGAGGAAGAGAGATTAACGAAATCGGCATTAAGGCAACGGATTTGTCAGATAAAATACCGAACTGCATCCAAATCGACTCACTTGAAGATATTGCCGATTACCTTGCCGATCATTGTCAAAGCGGAGATTTAGTGATTACGCTCGGGTGCGGAGATGTTTATAAAGTATCAAGAAAACTTGCCGAAAAGCTGAAATAGAATACTTCCCAATCATCAAAAAAAACGGGCGGCAAATGCCACCCGTTCTTTCTTATGTTCCCCATGGTACGTCGGTATCGGGTTCACCGCTTGTGGTGATAATATCAGCGGTTTTAAATTCTTCTGTTTCAACAGTCGGTTTCATATATTTTTCTTTCATTTATTTCACTTCCCTTCTACTAAACTTCTTACGCTTAATTTGGTATTGTCGTCTATTTCTTCATCAGCAAGAACTGCATTTACTATCTGATTGAAACTGCGTATTAGAACGGCGGAATAAAAATACTCTCCTCCGATTTTTATGTATGCTCTTGCTGACACATCCTGATTGTATGCCGTTTCCGGCACATTTGTAAACACAAGATTGTAGGCAACACTGTCCCCACTGTCAAGCTTGCTGACTGCGGGTTTCTTTTTTATTCCCTCTGTGTTTATATCAAAATCTTCTAATCCGTCATAGGAGTAAAGAAATCCGTATTCCTCTATATTCGGATTAGACATCCCAATGTAAGCAAAGCCGAATCTCATTCCTGAATCCCTTGTTCTTATACTTCCGCCCTTTGCCATAACTTCTCCCAGTAAAGGTATATCGTTTTGATTTGCGAAGGTTTCCATAAAACTGTTTGCGGGAGTATAAACCGTTAAATTGTTGCAATCTTTAAAGGTATTAACGGCAAAGGAAATATTATCGGCGGTAGTTTTAACAAGTTTGAGATTTTCACAGCCGTAAAACGCGTGGTTATCTATTTCCGTTAATGTTCCGAGCTTTGCTGTTTCAAGATTCGTACAATTCTTGAACATTCCCGTGTTCGCAACTGTTACATTCGGCATTTCTACATTGATAAGATTTTTACAATCAAAAAAGGCATACATACCGCAATCTTCAACACCCGGAGCAATTACCTCTTTTAAGTTAGGACAGTTAGCAAATGCATATCTGTCTATTTGTTTTACTGCCTTAGGTAAAATGATTTTTTCAACAGTTTTATTACCTATGAAACACCATTCACCAATCTCTTGAATTTCTACGCCATTAATTGATTCAGGTACTTCAATTACTTTCTGATCCATAATCTGACACCTGTCAACCATATTATATTGCTGCGCAGATGATGACGGCGTCAATCTGTATCCGCTCTCGTTGCTGTATTCCGGTGCAGAAAAGTATAATACCGTCTTTTCTTTCCCGGGAGCATGGGCAGCCACGGTAATCAATTGCCATTTAGAAAGTTTTACTGTGTCACCTAATTTATATTCATATTGACTTGCTCCTGTCATTTCCTTATATGGTATTTCGGGTAAGCTCCCAAGACCAAGCTCATAAAAGATTTTTACATTTTCATCATTGCTTGAAAAGGAGATATCCGAACAGCCTGTTGATTCATTTTTTGTTACAGTGTAATCAAGCTGAACCTGCTCTAATTCTGCACCGAGCAATTTTTTCACACAGCTGTATGCGTCTGCAATAATTCTATGTTCTTCCGTAATATTTTCATCATTTGTTGAATAGCCAGTATCAAGCAATAACTGCTTTATTTCGTCAACCGTTATATCCGATTTTGCTGTGATAAGCAGGGCACATATTGAGCTAACTACAGGAGCAGAAGCGGAGGTTCCGCTCCAACTAATAACTTTACCGCTTGTATCATAGCTTGTCATACCATATCCTGTTGCGTATATATCTACACAATCACCATAATTACTGAAATCTGCAAGTCTTTTTGTTTGTGTGACTGCACCAACTGATATTGTGTTTTCTACCATTGCGGGATAAGGTTCAATTTCACTTATATCTTTACCATCATTGCCTGCTGATGCAACGCAGATGCAACCCTGATTTGTTGCATAATTAACTGCATTTATTATAGAAGTTTTTTCAGATATTTTTGCAGTACTTTTTTTGAAACTGCAATTGATTATTTTACAGTTATCTGTAACAGCTAAATAAATCGCTGAAACAACAGTAGATATTGAAGCGGTTTCTGTATTTTCAAAAATTTGATATGAATACAGACGAACATAATCGAGAGTGTTTTGAATAATTGTTCCCGCTACTAATGTACCATGCCCTTGACCGTCCTGTGTGCCATCCGATGAATGATCTTCAAGATATGAATATCCGCCATCAATTCGGCTTTCAGTAATTTCTGTTTTTGCCACACCCGAATCAATAATTCCTATTTTTATTTCAGGCATTTCAACATTTTCTTTTTCTAAAAGTTTTATAGCATCATCAATATTACTGTTGACTGTGCTTACGCATTGAGGGAAAAAATCAAAAGTTCCATCGGTATTATTACTGCATAATGCATTTTCCAGTTCGTCATCATATTCAACATAGTTTACATAAGATAATGAATTATAGTAATCATATGCTTCACTTACAGTTTCATCATCCGGGAATTGAAGGACATAAAGCCCTTCAATTCCTGTTGCCACATCAACTGCGTCCATATAATCAATTTTCTTATTACTGCTTACTATTAATCTGTCAGAAACATCATATTCTTCCGAACTCATTTCTTTAAGCTCATCAGCAAATTGATATGTTTCTTTTTTAGTAATATTACTATGTTGAACGATGTTATTATTTAGTGCATAAGCAGTAAAATTGGGTATTAAAAGGCTTACAATTATAGTCAAAGAAATGATTCTTTTTTTCATATAAATCAGACTCCTAAAGATTTAATATTTAAAAATTTCTTATCTGCTCTTTATATACCAAACCAAATACACACTATAGATCAAAAAGGCTATAATTGTTGAAAAAACCACTTCGATTCTCAAAGGTTTATGCAGTAGAAAACAATCAAATATTAAATTTAACGGAGGACCGGCACAAACAATTGACATTAAAACCAAAGTGGTTTTTTGTTTCATACTATCACCTATTTCCTTAATCAATTCTCAACTTTTTTCTTTTGACTTTTTATAGCTAATATCTAATTTAGAATATATCCATTGTTTTTCGCAAAGCCACGTTTCCATTTTGGGTCAAGATAATCTAAACCTTTTGCAATTAATTCACCGACACTGCTTCCGATAAGTATAAATACCATATCAACACTGCTTGGTAAAAGGATTAAGATTGACAATATTATTGACAATATCTTTTTCATAAGCATTCATCCTTTCCCATTCAATTTATCATTTTTCTATAAAAAATTCAATATTTTATGACAAAATGCAAGAAAAACGCGTCGAAACGCAAGAAAAAATTAAGGATGACTTGTTATCCCGGCGACAGTTCAGACATAAAAATCAGACGTCCGTACAGACGTCTGAAGTTTCAATCTTATTTAACACAATCATTTTCGCATCCGGGATTTGAGATAATCCTTTGTTTCTTTATCCACCCTATAACTGTCGCGTATTTTTGATATAGTCATATTATGTATTTCCCTGCTGAGAGAGGTGTTTTCAATCAAAGGCATAACCTTTTCCCTGTCCTTAACGAAAGCGTCGCACAGCGCCCAGGCAGCCGCCATATTTACATAATAAAAATCGCTTTGGATACTTTTAAGATAATTAAGCGAAAAATCAAAATAAACGTCATCAAGGTAATAATCCAACAGAATCACTGTGGCAAAGCGGATTTCGTATTCCTTATCGGATTTCATATATTTACCGAGATAATGCAAAAAGTCCTCTTTGTGTTTATCAATAAATTTTAATGTTGAGGCCGTGCAGTCGCAAATCGCCCAATTATCAATTCGGGGAACAAATTCATCAAGGAGGAGCAATCTTTTATCTAAGGGCAGCCGTGCGTAACCGATATAAAAGCCGTGGAGCATAACCTCTTCATAGTAATCCCATGGAAAATCACAGGTTTTCAGAGATTTTCCTATTTTGCGCAGAACAGGAAGTCTTACACCGATTATTTTTTCTTCTTTGATATTCGGGATTAGCTTTTTATGAAAATCCCTGTATTTTATATCCTGATGCTTAAACAGTTCTTCTCTTACGTTCATTTTTTTCACCGGCATTATTATACCAGCCTCTGCGCTCCTTTACAAGACGTGAAATATAATAGGAAACGGCGCAGAGAAAAATACCAACAGCAAGCGTATAGACATAATTATTTTTATAGACAAGAAATTCAAACACAGAGGGACTTACGGCAAATCCGCTCCCTATTCGGGCAAAATTCGCGGCAAAATAGGAAAAAAAGTTAAAAAGGAGAAATAGAAAATAATCGGGTGTGCTCATAAACAGGAGCATAAGGAGATATGGCGTAAAATTTCCTGTGAGCACTGTAAACATTGTCACAAACAAAACAAATCCCCGATTCTTTTTAATTGAAAAAGCGATGCCAATCGCGGTCAGTATTGATATATACCTTCCGCAAAGAAAAATATATGTTCCGCTGTTTTGCGGATTCAGCAGAAATATATCCGCCGCACCTGTCGCAAGCACGCCTTTTATCAGTTTTGCTCCACCGTAGGCAGTATGATAGATAAGATTTTCAAAATCAGCTAAACCGATTGTGTTAAAAAAAGAATTGACGAAGCCGAAAAATATTCCGTTATTCTTACATTTTTCGGCAAGAAAAATGATTGTATCCTCATAAACATTAATGTAAAGAATAAATAAAATGAATAGAAAAACAGTAAAAGTTATTTTGTTACAGACGTTTCTTATGCGCACCATAATCGGAATCGACACAATTAAAATGACCGAGAAGAAAAAAATATTATCAGCAAACGAAACACTGAAAAGCTTCAGGGCATAGACAAGCGCTGAAATCAACGAAAGAAGCATAATCGGCTTTTTCATATATTCAAACTGATAATCATTTATTTTAAAAAAATTTTTCATACGCATAATATTGGCATTTTTGCACGAAAATAAACAACGCACCGAAATTTTGAAATCGGTGCGCTGTTTATTACCATTTTCTATTGTTGGGGTCAGGACAGCTTTTGTCCTTATACGCTGCTCTCATTTCTACATAGCAGCCGCATAAAAGGCACATTCCCGCGATAAGTGAATCACACGCACCGCAAAGCGCCAGACGCCTGTCGTATAACATCTTATCCGTCTTTAATTCATCGCTTATATCGTTTATGCAGTCTTTAACGCTCTGATATGCCGCCCTGTTGCCTGCCTCAAGCAACAGGCACTTTTTACACAAATGTATATGCTCCATTATCTCTCGACAGTAAATTTAACAACAGAGCAGGCGGGAAGCGATGCGGTAAATCCGTCTCTGCTGACTTTATAATCTTTGAATTCAACCGTTTTAACCGCGCCGGTATTTTCAAAATCGTTTTTATCGTGAATATCACCTGAAAGAATTTCCGCTTTCACGCTTTTTACTTTTGTGTCGGCAATCTGACATTTGATTTTAGCTGACTTTACGGCTGATGTATTGGTTATCGTTGAATAAATAACGCCGTTTTCATCAACGGAAGCAGATTCAACAAGCTGCGGAAAACGCGACTTATCGTTCTTTGACTCGATTTCATCTGTTGTAATATAAGAGCCGATAAGTGTATTTTCCTGGTGGTCCTTATACATTTTGAAAACGTGATAAGTAGGTGTAAGAAGCATTTTTTCACCGTCAGTGAGGATAACCGCCTGAAGAACGTTCACCGTCTGCGCAATATTTGCCATCATAATTCTGTCGGAATGCTTATTAAAGATGTTGAGCGTCAACGCGGCAACAACTGCGTCTCGCATCGTATTCTGCTGATAGAGAAATCCGGGATTTGTACCCGGTTCAACATCATACCATGTTCCCCACTCATCGATAATAAGCTTAACCCATTTCTGGGGATTTACACTGTCCATAACAGCGAGATGATTTCTGATAAGCTCCTCCATTTTATAAGCCTTGCAAATTGTGGAGTTATATTCCGAAACGTCAAATTCAGTCGACGAACCCTTGTGATGCCATTGACCTGTCGGAATTGTGTAATAATGCAGCGATATTCCCTGCGCCTTATGCTTAACCTTTACCATGACCTCTCGCGTCCAGTGATAATCGTCAACATTCGGCCCGCAGGCAATCCTCATAATTCTGTTCTCCGAATCATAATCTCTGACAAAGGTATTATATCTCTTGAAGAGACAGCCGTAATATTCGGGATCCATATTACCGCCGCAGCCCCAGCTTTCGTTTCCAACGCCGAAATATTTGATTTTCCATGGTTTTTCAGCACCGTTTGCCTTTCGCAGTTCAGCCATGGGAGATACACCGTCAAATGTCATATACTCAATCCACTCGTTCATTTCCTGAACAGTGGCTGAGCCGACATTTCCGTTTATATAGGCATCACAGCCAAGCTGACTGCAAAGCTCAAAATATTCGTGCGTGCCGAAGGAATTGTCCTCAACGACGCCGCCCCAGTTTGTGTTTACCATTTTTTTTCTTTTTTCCTTAGGCCCTATACCGTCTTTCCAGTGGTATTCATCCGCAAAACATCCTCCCGGCCAGCGGAGAACGGGAATACCCATATCCCTGAGCGCTTTAACTACATCGCATCTCATTCCGTTCACATTCGGAATAGATGAATTTTCACCGACGTATACTCCGTTATAAATACATCTGCCGAGATGCTCGGCAAAATGACCGTATATATCCTTATTAATTCTGCTGATTTTCTGATTGGGATTAATAAGATATTTTTCCATTATAGAATACCTCGCAAATTTGATACAAATAAATTATCATAGGAATCCGTTAATGTCAATAAAAATTTGACTTTATTTCATATAAAAATTATAATAATTACGGTGATTAAATGAATACGAAAAAAATTTGTGAGCTTATCAAAAAAACAGGCGCAGATGCCCTTTTACTGCTTAATGAGAGCAATATGCACTACGTCTGCGGTTTTTCTCCAAGCGAAAGCGTCGTTTTTATGCTTAAAAACGGAACAGCCTATCATCTTGTTGATTCAAGATATACCGAGACAGCCGAAATTCACGCAAAAGAAACAGGGCTAAAGGTTCTTGAGATCAACTCAAAATTCGCAGATGTCATTGCCGTGCTGTGCAAAGAGAATAAAATAAAAAAAATCGCATTTGAAAACAAAACGATTTCTCTCAGCGCATACTGTTCCTATACGCAAGCGACCGGCTGTGAATTTGTCGGAATTGACGACGGTTTGATGAAAATAAGAAATATAAAAACCGAAAATGAAATACAACTGATGAAAAAAGCAAACGAAATTGCCGAGAAAAGTTTTCTTGAGTTGCTCAACCACGTTAAGGCCGGGAAAAGCGAAAAGGAACTTCAGGCCTATTTTGACTATCTTATGGCAAAAAACGGCTCTGACGGCGTATCGTTTTCAACCATTCTGCTTACGGGAGAACACACTTCATATCCGCACGGCACACCGAGTGACAGAGTAATCAAAAGCGGAGATTTTGTATTGTTTGATTTCGGTGCAACATATATGGGATACCATTCAGATATGACGCGCACGGTCGCAGTCGGCAGTGCAACGGATGAAATGAAGGATACGTACAACCTTGTACTAAGAGCGCAGCTTGCCGGTATTTCCTCCCTCAAAAGCGGAGCAAGATGTGCCGACGTCTACAGGTCGGCATATGATGTGCTTGAGGAGAAAAATATGGGAAAATATTTCCGACATTCACTCGGTCACGGTGTGGGACTTGATATTCACGAAGGATATAACGCTTCACCGAGGAGCACAGATATTTATGAAACGGGTAATGTGACATCTATAGAGCCGGGAATATATATTCCCGATAAATTCGGCATAAGAATTGAGGACGTCTGCGTTGTAACCGAAAACGGAAATCAGAATATTTCAACAGTAAGCAAG
The DNA here is from genome assembly GCA_947585615.1 of uncultured Clostridia bacterium. Lineage (GTDB taxonomy): Bacteria > Bacillota > Clostridia > Oscillospirales > Acutalibacteraceae > Eubacterium_R. The sequence continues at coordinate 19,161 of CANPXD010000010.1, read as the reverse complement.
GATTTGCTTATACTATAGCAAAACGCTCCGAATAAACAGGAGCGTTTTTTATTAATTTACCGTTATTTTTTTATTGTGATTTTGTTTTCGGTGCCGTTTAAAATGCGCTTAATGTTCTCCCTGTGAGCAACAATTACAATAGCAGTGAACAGAATCGAAACAGCGGTCAGTATCAAACTCTGATGAAAGATATAAATCAAAATCGGAAAAAGAAGAGCAATCACCACAGAGCCGAGGCTTATCCATTTTGAAATGAGTACCGTCACAGCAAAAATAACAAACAGAATAAGCGCAACGCGCCAGTCAACAAGAATCACCATACCTGTGCAGGCGGCGACGCCCTTTCCGCCTTTAAAGCTGAAATACAGCGGAAATATGTGACCCAGAACGCAGAAAAATCCGGCAAATGCTTTATAAAGAGCGCATATTATTGAAGTGTCCCTTTCTGCAAAGCCGAAAATCATATCAAAAGGAGCGTCAAATATAAAAAACGCGATTATTATAGCCGCCGCAACTTTTACCACGTCGCCTATCATAGTGAGAACGGCATATTTTTTACCATAGGTTCTGAGCATATTTGTTGCTCCGGCGTTGCCGCTTCCGCTTTCCCTTATATCCTTTTTTGCAAGTTTTCTTGATACGATGATTGAAAAATTGAGACTGCCAAGGAGATAGGAAATCACCGCAACGACGATATACTTTATGATTGTCACTTTTTTCCGTCTCTCCTTTCTCTTATAATGAATCTGACGGGAGTGCCGTCAAGTCCGAAAACTTCTCTTATACGGTTTTCAAGATAACGTTGATAGGAAAAATGAAAAAGCTGTGAATCATTAACAAAAAAGACGAATGACGGCGGTCTTGTTGACGCCTGCGTCATATAATAAATTTTAAGCCTTTTGCCCTTGTCGGTCGGAGGCTGGACTCTTGCCGTAGCCTCCGAAAGCATTTCATTCAGTCTGCCTGTAGAGATTCTCATGGAATTCTGTGAATGAACGTGCGCTATCATTTCAAACAGCAAATCTATCCGCTGCCCTGTTTTTGCAGATACAAAAACGACGGGAGCATAACTCATAAACGAAAAATCAACTGCAAGCTTACTGCGAAACTGTTTCATCGTCGAGCCGTCTTTCTCGACTGCGTCCCATTTATTGACTGCTATTATACAAGCCTTGCCCTGCTCAATCGCAATTCCGGCAATCTTAGAATCCTGTTCCGAAAAGCCTTCGTTAGCGTCAATCATAATAACGCAAACATTTGCTCTTTCTATAGCCATTCGGGCACGAATAATGCTGAATTTTTCAATGGCGTCGTTCACCCTGCTTTTCCGTCTTATGCCGGCGGTGTCAATTATATTGAATTTCCCGAAAGAATTTTCAACAAGTGTATCCGTTGAATCTCTAGTGGTTCCCGCAATATCAGAAACGATTGCCCTGTTTTCGCCGCTGATTTTGTTCACAAGCGAAGATTTTCCGACATTCGGTTTTCCGATAACGGCAACGTTAATAATTTCTTCGTCTGCTTCTGCGTTATCGCTTTCGGGCAGATATTTTACTATTTCATCAAGCAGATCGCCTGTTCCATGCCCGTGAACGGACGAAACCGCAAAAGGCTCGCCTATTCCGAGGTTATAGAATTCATAGAACTCAGGCGGAGGACTGCCTATACTGTCACACTTATTGACACACAGAATAACAGGCTTTCCGGACTTCTGGAGCATTGAAGCAACCTCGTAATCTGTTGCAATAACGCCGCAGGTCAAATCGGTTACAAGGACAATTACATCGGCAGTATCAATTGCAATCTGCGTCTGCATTCTCATACTGCTGAGGATTATATCATCCGAATCAGGCTCTATCCCTCCTGTATCCACAAGCAGAAACGTATGGCTGAGCCACTCACAGTCAGCATATATCCTGTCTCTTGTAACACCCGGTGTATCGTCAACAATAGAAAGCCTTTTCCCTGTGAGCTTATTAAATAGTGTTGATTTTCCGACGTTGGGTCTGCCGACAACGGCAACAACAGGTTTACTCATAAAACCTCACCTTTATAACAAGAAAGGCGGACAGAACTGCCCGCCAACATCCTAAAATATCAATCTTCTTTTGAAACAACTTCCTTGCCGTTGTAATAACCGCATGAGCCGCACACCCTGTGGGGTACTGTATAAGCTGAACAGTTAGGACATTTTACAAGTGTGGGGGCACTCAGCTTCCAAACGCTTGAACGCCTTTTATCTCTTCTCGCTGATGATGTTCTTCTTGCCGGTACTGCCATTTTTATAGCCTCCTTTATTCAAAATGAATTATTTTACTCTTCATCAAGCAACTGAAAAAGAACTTCCATTCGCGGATCAGAAGCCTTTCTGCAGCTGCATATTTCATAATTAAGATTTTTACCGCAGTTCGGACAGATTCCTCTGCACTCGTAACTGCAAAGCATTTTAGCCGGTAAAAACAACTGAATTTCCTCGCGGATTAACGCGTCTATATCAAGAATTCCTTTTTCAACAATGATATAATCATCAGAATCGGAATCGTTAGCCAACTCCGTAACGAGAATTCTTGAAAAATCAAAGCTGAATTTCCGTTCAAAATCATCGGCACAACGGTCACAAACGCCACAGAATATAAAACTCACATTAAGGTCAAGATGAACAATACCTGCCTTTTCATACACCCTGCCTGTTACGCTTGCACCGCTTTTTATCGGATAATAATCTGAATAGGAAAAGTCACTAAGATCAACTTTGCAGTCAACCTGAACCGCATTTCCGCTGCCATTAAAAAGATTTGTAACGTCTATATTCATAGAACTGTCTCATCCTGCACTTTTAGTATTATATAGATAAGAATAGAGTTTGTCAATAGAAAATTCAATAAAAAAGGCGTGGTATACCACGCCGCGGCGCGCAAAAATTACTGCGCACAGAATATTGCGTAATTTATATTTCCTCGCAGTAGTCAAAAACTTCAACCGGAAGGTCTTCCTTGTCGCAACTGATTGTGAATGTAAAATCTACATCTGCCGCTTCGGAAAGCTCGGAAAGCATTTCAAAGAACTGTGGGAGCTTAGAATATTCTCTGCCTACAATTTTAAATGTTGCGTCAACAAGAATATCCGTTACATCATAATTACCTGCGCAAATTCCGGCAAGAAAACCGTAAAACGCCTTACAACCGCTCACTCTGTATGTATCCGTTTCAAGGAGTCTCGCCTTTGAAGATACATCATACGTGAGCTTCGGCTCTTTTTCAATGCAAACAACATTTCCGTCTGAATTTTCAACGCTGGAATTAACAAGGTCTATAAGCTTCTTGGTTTTTCCTGAGCCTTTATTACCGATAATAAGTTTGATCATTTAATAATCCTCCAAGGTTTATTTCAATATAATATTAGCATATACCGAGTTCTTTTTCAAGTTTTTCTTTTTCACTTTCGTATCCGGGCTTGCCAAGCAGAGCAAACATATTCTTTTTATAACTCTCAACACCGGGCTGATTGAAGGGATTGACTCCGAGAATATAGCCGGAAATTGCACAGGATTTTTCAAAGAAATAAATCATATAGCCTATTGCTTCCTCCGTAATTCCCTCCGATTCAATGATGAGGTTTGCAACGCCGCCTTCTGTGTGTGCAAGGAGCGTTCCCTGCCTTGCCTTTTCATTTACAAGGCTCATTTTCTTTCCGGCGAGAAAGTTAAGACCATCTATATTGCCCTCCTGTTCGGTAATTGTGAAATCATCAAGAGGGGTATTAAATTTCAGGCAGGTTTCAAACATAAGTGCTCCGCCGCTTTCCTGAATATACTGACCGACTGAATGCAAGTCTGTTGAAAAAATACAGGAAACCGGATAAAGACCCTTGCCGTCCTTGCCCTCGCTCTCGGCAAAAAGCTGCTTTAACCATTCATTAAACATAGTCATACACGGTTCATATGAAATAAAACACTCAAGCTTTTTACCTGCCTCATAAAAACAATTTCGGATCGCGGCATATCTGAGACAGTCATTTTCGGAAATATCTTCACTATTAAGATTTTTCTGCGCAGACTGTGCGCCTCTCATAAAAGCGTCAATATCAATTCCCGCAACAGCAATTGGAAGCAAACCAACGGCGGTAAGAACAGAATAACGCCCTCCGACATCATCGGGAACGACAAAGGTTTCATATCCCTGCTCATCAGCAAGCTTTTTGAGCGTTCCCTTTTCCCTATCGGTTGTGCAGAAAATGCGCTTTGAAGCCTCCTCGGGAGAATATTTCCTGTAAACAACATCACGGAAAATTCTGAAAGCAATAGCAGGTTCGGTTGTTGTTCCGCTTTTCGATATAACATTTATGCAGATGTCCTTATTTTCGCAGAGAGAAACAAGTTCCGTTACCATGGACGGACTTATCGTATTTCCGATAAAATATATCTGCGGAGTGTCGTTTGTCAAAGCGTTATAATTCGGAGACTTCAGAGCCTCAATAACCGCTCTTGCTCCGAGATAAGAACCGCCAATACCTATCACAATCAGTATGTCGCAGTTTTTTCTGATATATTCCGCGGCAGTCTTAATTCTTGAAAATTCATTTCTGTCGTAATCGGTAGGAAGTGTCACCCAGCCGAGAAAATCCTTTCCCTCACCCGTCTTTGCATGGAGCTTTTGCATAGCTTCAACGGCACGCGGAGTCATTGCGGCAATATCCGAATCGGAAACAAAACCTGCGGCATATTTATTTATAAGCTTTACTTTTTCCATAATGATTTCTCCTATAACAAAATAGCTGTTATATTTTACAACAAAATACTTTTTTTATCAACCTATTTTGTTAAATACTGCATAACATTTTTTTGAAAATATATGAAAACGTTACTGCTTCCACGTCTTTATCCGCTCTCAAAATGATGGTTTTAATAGCGGTATCTCCGGAATACAGAGTTATTGTTCCCAGCTTATCCCCCTTATTCATCGGCGCTTCAATTTCCTCAACCATTTCATATTTGTATGTTATTTCACCGCTCCCCTTGGCAACCAATATCTTTTGATCGCCCGAAACGGACGGGGTGATGCCTTTTTCTTTTCCGTTTTTAATTCTTATTTCTTTTATCTGTGAATAATCAAATTCGGGAGTTACAAGTTCATAATTTGCAAAACCGAAATCAAGCAGATTTGTCGCACTGCTGAAACGCTCATCACTCGTTTCACAGCCAAGGACAACGGCAACAAGGTTCATTGAGTCCCTCTCTGCAGTTGCACAGAGGCAAAACCCTGCATTGGAAGTTGTACCGGTCTTAAGACCGGTAATACCATTATAAGTATTAACAAGCTTATTTGTGTTGTTCAGCTCTGTTTTTCCGTCACGCAGATAATCCAACCATATTGATGTATAATTTTTGACAAGCTCATGTTTCATTACTTCTTTTGCTATAACGGCAATGTCATAAGCACAGGAATAATGATTCGTAACCGTATCATCAAGACCTGTTGAGTTCTCAAAATTACTGTTTTCAAGACCGAGTTCCTTTGCCCTGTCATTCATCATTTTGATAAAGCCCGTATCAGATCCCGCAATATATTCACCAAGAGCAGTGCAGGCGTCGTTTGCAGAGGCAACCACAACTGCCTTAAGCAATTCATCAACCGTCATCTTTTCACCGACCTCAAGCCATATCTGCGAACCGCCCTTTGAAACAGCATTTTCGGATGCGGAAACGGTATCTGTCAGTGAAATTTTACCGCTGTCTATAGCTTCAACAACAAGAAGAATACTCATAACCTTTGTCACTGATGCCGGAGAACAATGTTCGTACGCATTATTCTCATAAATAATGTCTCCCGTATCCATACACATAAGAATTGACGAAGCAGCCGTTTCTTCCACGATCTTTTTTTCATTTTGATTTTCCTCTGCAAAGCACCTTGCGGAAAAAGCAAAGCAAATACATAGTGTTAAAAAAAATATAATTACTCTTTTCATACAAATCACCATTAAATCATATTCTTTTCTTATTGTAATAATTACGAAGTTTTGCTATAATCAGTGTAATATTTATTCCGCGCGCATTTTTTCGGCGCAATACATTTAAACGGAAAGGGCTTCTGAAAATTATGAAAGCTGCATTTTATACGCTCGGCTGTAAAGTAAATCAGGCGGAAACAGAATATATGTCTGAGATTCTTGAAAAAGCAGGCTTTGAAATAGTCAGCAGCAGCGAAGAAGCGGATTTCTACATAATTAATTCCTGTACGGTCACTGCAACCGCTGACCGAAAAACAAGGCAGAGCGTACGAAGATTCAGAAGAAATCACCCGTCATCTGTCATAATTCTTACAGGCTGTATGCCGCAGGCATTCCCAAAGGAAGCAGAAAGTTTGAAAGAAGCCGATATCGTTCTGGGAAACAGAAACGACGGCGATATATTAAAGCTTATCAATCAATACAACACCGAGAAAAACAGAATCCTCAAAATCAGCAGTCACCAAAGCGGAGATAAGTTTCAGAACTGTTCAATAGCCAAATTCAGCGAAAGAATTCGCGCGTTCGTAAAAATTGAGGACGGATGCGACCGTTTCTGTTCTTACTGCATTATTCCGACCTCGCGCGGACGTGTCCGCTCAAAATCGCCGGAGAACTTAAAAGAAGAAATCAGACTGCTTGCCTTTAACGGAATCAAAGAGATAGTCCTTGTCGGCATCAATCTTTCGGCATACGGAAAAAACGAGTGTTTCAATATTGTCGACGCTGTAAGGATTTGCGCCGAAAACGAAAACATCAAGCGCGTTCGTCTCGGAAGCCTTGAACCTGATCATATAACAGACGACATTTTGAAAGATCTTAAAAAAATCGAAAAATTCTGCCCTCAGTTTCATATTTCCCTCCAGAGCGGCTGCAACAGGACACTCAGAAATATGAACAGGCATTACACTGCCGAGGAATATATGGAGCTTTGCCGCAAAATAAGAAAAACGTTTGTAAATGCTTCTCTTACAACAGACGTTATGGTAGGCTTTTGCGGTGAAAGTGAGGCTGACTTCAATGAAAGTCTTGAATTTGTTAAAAAAGCCGCGTTTGAAAAGGTACACGTCTTTCCTTATTCCGAGCGAAGCACGACAAAAGCTTCGTTAATGGGTGATGATATTCCCAAAAAGGAAAAAGAACGCAGAGCGGAAATTATGATAAGAGAATCAGAAAAAATCAGAACGGATTATTTCAATTCGCTTATCGGAAAAACCGTTTGCGTTCTTGTTGAAAACGAAATAATGGAAGGAATCTATCAGGGATACACCGAAAATTACACGCCAATAAGAATTAAATCCGAGAAAAACATAATCGGTGATGAAATCAACGTTATAATCACTGAAGCTAATGTTGAATACTGCTCTGCTGAATTACTTTTTTAATTGCCTTTACTTCCTCGGTTGCAGATGTGTTTTCCTTATCGGTGAGATAACTATATGAAAAAAGATAAAATCCCTTGACGCCGTTTATCTGATAAAGATATGAAATTTGTCTTGAAATTATATCATGACTGTCAATAAACTCATTTATTGCATAGCTTTGGTCGGTTGACGCAAATTCATCTTTCTGACCTGATTTATAGAGTGCAAGTCCCACATATAATTTACAGCTTTTCACCATATCCTCCCAGTCCTTTACGGTTCTTGTAAACGGCTGAACCTCATTATAAAAGCCAAAATATATCTGGGGACAGATATAATCAACAAAGCCTTCCTCGGTAACCCAGCGTTCAACATCTGCATAAAGCGTGTTGTAATCGGCAGAAAGCTTTGACTGCGGACTTATTCCGAATTCCACGGAAGAATTGATTTCCTTGACCGCGTTGTATACGGATTTAACCATATCGGAAACATTTTCACGTCTCCAGTCGCTCAAACTCATATCTCCTCCGCTTTCCTTATACTGACTGAATTCCTTTTCATCAATCTCTTCATCGGTTGTAGGATAAAAGTAGTCGTCAAAATGTACTGCGTCAACGGCATACTTGCTCACGATTTCCTTTACTCCGTTGACGATCAGCTCCTTTACCTCCTGAGAAGCGGGATTAAAATAAATCTTATCGTCAATATAAACATTTGACTTTTTATTATCATCGTTCAGCCACTGCTTTGCGATATTGCTGTCTGAAAGGGCGTCAACATCCGCGTCCTGACTAACCCTGTATGGATTTACCCATGCCTCTATTCTGAGTCCGAGCTGACGTGCAGCGTCAATCATAATCTGCAGCGGATCAAATTTAAGTTCGCCGCCCTGCGTTCCGAAGCAGTATTTTGAAACAGGAAAATATTCCGACTTATAAAATGCGTCGGCGCAGGGTCTTACCTGAACAGTTACAGTATTCAGACCGTCAGAGCGAATTTCCCTGAACGCGGATTTTACTTTCTTTTCAAAATCGCTTTCCGTTTTACAGTCCGAAAGCATGGTTTCAAGTTCATAATACGAAATCCACACTGCTTTGACGTAAACAGCATTTACAGGCTCACTCTGGCTTTTCGGCTTTTCCGCCGCGCAGCCGCACAGGAGAAAAATAACGGATACTATAACTGTTAAAATCTTTTTCATGCTTGACACTCTTCCTTAAATTTGTAAAATATATAGTAGAGGTGACGATATGGAATACAGGCTTGGAACCGGTAAAAAAATCAAAAGCAAAGGTGACACGCTGCCGCTTGTCTGTCCGGAATGCGGCAAAAAGGTTTCTTTCGGCGTTTTTTCAAACATTGAAAACAGGCTTGACTCATCTTTTCCTTTTATCAATACACAAAACGTATATTTTCTCATCTGCCCCGAATGCGCCTCGGTTTATACCGTAGATGAATCAAAGGGCAAAGTTTTTGAAAAAGGAGAAAAGCTTGCAATCGGTAATTTTGATTTCAAACAACTAAAAAAATTCAAATAACACGGAATCAATATCTGCATATTATAAAGAGGAGCGCGCGCTCCTCTTTATCTTTTTCAGAGTATAATACAGATAAGACCGCTGCAGCCTTCGTTTATAACTCTTTCTATGGTTTCTCTGAATTTATTTCGCGCGTCATCAGGCATACGCTCAAGCTTGCCGTGAAGTCCTTCGTTCACAAGCTCGTGAAGCGACTTCCCGAAAATATCGGTTTTCCACAAATCAGCAGGATTTTCTTCAAATTCTCTGAGCAGATACATAACAAGTTCCTGCGACTGACTCTCGCTTCCTACTATCGGTGCGACCTCTGTATAAGTATTGCATTTAATCATATGAATTGACGGTGCCTGAGCCTTTAAACGTACGCCGTAACGACCGCCCTGCTTCATAATTTCAGGCTCTTCAAGCGTTAGTTCGTTTATATCGGGCATAACTATTCCGTAGCCTGTTCGTTCGACCTCGGAAAGGGCAGCCGAAAATCTTAAATAATCACGCTTTATCGACGTCAGATTAATAATTTCGCGCATTAGGTCTCTTTCGTTTGTTATGGAAATGTCGCACTGCTTTGAAAGAATTGAATAAAAGTAGCTGTTATCTATCGAAATCTTTATGCTGACGCTCCCATCGGACAAATCAAGGTCAGAAATATTCAGGCTGTCTATATTTTCACATTTGGAAAGATTTTCCGCAAACTGCTTTACGCTCCTTATGTTGCTGACTTCCGAACAGCTTTCTCTTACCGAATTAAAAAGATTTGATTTCAGCTCATTTTCCCTTTCAAGACCCTTTATCCATGACGGGAAATTAAGCGCAATGCTTGAAACCGGGAATTCATAAAGCACCTTTTCAAGAATATGGTTAATTTCATCCTCGTTCAGTTCAAGACAGTTTACGGGAATTACGGGAACATCATACTTATCCGACAGCTTGTGACACAGTGAGAGCGCGTCAGACGATTCCGGCTCAACGCAGTTCATAATGACTATAAACGGCTTGTTGATTTCCTTTAATTCAGAGATTACGCGTTCCTCTGCTTCTTCGTATTCATCACGCGGAATAGCGCTGATAGAACCGTCGGTCGTTACAACAAGACCGATCGTGGAATGTTCTTTTATAACCTTCTGTGTCCCGATTTCGGCAGCCATATTGAAAGGTATTTCCTCTTCAAACCAAGGCGTTCTGACCATTCTCGGCTGATCCTCTTCTATGTATCCGACTGAGCTTGGAACAATGTAACCGACACAGTCAATCAATCTCACTCTGAAATGCAGATTATCCTGCATTGAAAGCTCAATCGCCTCTTCGGGAATAAACTTAGGCTCAGTCGTCATAATCGTTCTTCCTGCCGCGCTCTGCGGTAATTCGTCCCTTGCGCGCTCCTTTTGGAATTCACCGTCAATCCTCGGAATTACAAGAGTATCCATAAATCTTTTGATAAAGGTTGATTTTCCTGTTCTTACAGGACCCACTACACCTATATAGATGTCGCCCTGTGTTCTTGTTGATATATCATTATATATACTCAAATTTTTCCCTCCTTACATTCCGGGGATTAAAAGAATACGTCTTGAATCAAGCACGTCGTCTTTTAATTCATTTTCAGCTTTTATCAGATCCGCAGAAGTTCTGAATTTTTTGGCAATATCCCATATAAGTTCATTTTCCCTCGCAAAATAAACAACAAGCGCAGGCGATTCGCTTACCGTCGTGTCACTGAACTGTATATCCGACAATATGCTGTAGGTTTTTTCTTCAAATTCGGCAGCAGTATATTCAATAAGATACCTGACACTGATTTCATTTGCGGATTTTACAATATAGTCAAACGATTTAACATATAGTGCTGCGGTGTTAAATTCCTTTACCGAAATTTCTTTTTTCTGCGTTATGAAAATAAGCTCTGCGTTTTCATTCCTTACATATGCCGCAAGTTCAAGATTTTTGCCGTCGTTCATATTAAGAGACAAATCCAATATTTCAACAATATTTACATTGTCAAATTCAAAAACTGTCTTATCGTTGATAATATCGCTTATTACTGCTCCGTTTGTATTAAGACTAATTTTTGAAAATTCATTTTTAATTTCATTTTCCGTTGCATATGAATCTGTTGAAAACCGAGCGCTTATCTTTCTGTATACGCTGCTGTTCAAATGAATGTCTCCGATAAGCTCTATACCGCGCAGCTCGTTATTTTTGTCTGCCTTTGGCTTAGCATAGACGTTGCCGAGAGTCAGCTTAACTATAGCGTCATCGCCCTCATCAATACCGCCTATGTCCACAATTTTGCTGATTGTCACACTCTTTTCGCATTTTCTGATAACTTCTTTTTCCGTATCGGTCGTATACAAAAGCGAAAAGTCAGCTGCCGCACGAACCAGCATTTTATCCTTTATAATTTTAACATCCTCACATCTTACCGTCGCAAATGTGTTAATGATTTTTCTTATTACGTCGCTGTCAGACGGAATTGCCGCCTCATCCTCAAACTCTGCCTTTGAATAAGATGTTCCCACAAGAGACAAATAGTTTACAGTGTCTCTCTTTATCAGCACACCCTCTGCTTCTTCAATCATATTTATCGGCGAAGGGGCACACAGCTTTATATCAAGTGCAAAGGCATTGTGAATATCAATCCTTCTCTGGTTGATCACCCTGAAATTGCTGTATCTGTTCACAACGGATACATCTGCCGTTACATCTTCATATCCTCCCTCAATAGCAACCGTTTTCTGAAAATCCTCTTCAAAATCCGCCGTTGTAATGCAAGAGGTTGATTCGCTTACATAAGTCAGATAAATTTTTGATTTTCCGTACACGGTCAGCGTTGAGTTGGCGTAATCTGTGTTGACAATATAGTTATTGACACAGCATCTTATAATTTTCAGCAAATCGTCATTATAGGACATAAGATTTTCCTGAAAATCAAGATCAACGTCCACACATTTTGAAAAAACATTGCATTTTTCTTTGATTTCCCTTATGTTATTTTCCATAGCAGTACTCCTTTGGTATTTAGGTCGGCGCGGCAAACTTTTGACGGTGTTTCGCCTGCTTTCAGCCTTACTGATAAAGCATATGCAGTTCTTGGCAATAATATAACAGAACGCTCCGTAAAATCCCGAGCAATTTTACGGAGCGTTCTGAAGTATGTCAGTAATTAACCTTTTTTATTTTAAAAATCAATCTCATTATGGGCGCCATGAATTTCGACGGTTTTACAATTACAACTTTCAAGTAATTCCCTCCAAATCATTTTTTGCAGCAAATGATGCCGAGAACAATTACCGCAACAGCAAGTATTCTAATAAGCCATGTTGAGGGCAGACAGATAGCCGCTACACACCCTACGCCAAAAGCGATCCAGAGAAAATCTCTGCGGCACATCTTTTTCATATCAAAAGCACCTCTTTTTTGCTGCATTTACTATATGATATGAAAAAAATATTCAATCGTTACTCTGAATTACAAGAAGATTTCCCTTTTTGACTGAAATTTTAGCCGGAGCACCGCAAAAATGATTGCTCTGCCCGAAATTATCATAATAATTCATATCGATATTATCCGCTTTATAGTACGCGCCTTCTATTGACACACCGTAAGCATGGCGGGAAAAAGAAAACACGGAAAAATATTTGTATTCGCTGTCATCAATACAAATACAGTCATCAACAAGCATTATTTTATTTTTTTTATTTGAAATAGCACATTTAACTTTATTTTGCCTGCAATATTCAAGGCAGAGCATATTTGAGTAATTGTGGTCTGCTCTGTCCCCGATTGCGCATAGTATCTCAATATCTACGAACCCTCGTCTGACAGCTTCCTTGACACAGTAAAATGTGTCGGTATCATCTTTTTCAACAGGAAGCTTAATTATTTCCGTTTTCAATGACGGCATTTCGGAGGAATCAAAGTCTCCGATAATCAAATCGGGAATTACGCCTGCCTTCAGGCAATTCACGTATCCGGAATCAGCGGCAATAACAAACGGATTTCCGCTTAACTTAATTCTTAAATAATCAATATTCCCGTCGGGCGCGCCGGAAACAATCTTACAACCTATTTTTTCATTTCCCATTCCTTTAAATCCTTAACATCATTATACATATTAACATAGCTGTTATGCCTGCTCTCTTGAATAAAACCGTTTCTGACGGCTTCACAAACCGCGCAGCCTTTTTCATTTATATGCGCGCACGTGGAAAACTTGCACTGACCGAAATACGGCTCAAATTCACGAAAACAGCCGAACAATTCCTCTTTCTTTATCCGTTCGCATTTATCTAAATCAAGCGAGGAAAAACCCGGTGTATCGGCAATATAACCGCCGTTTATCTTAAACAACTCACAGTGCCTTGTTGTATGTCTGCCTCTTCCGAGCTTTCTGCTCGTTTCCCCTGTTGCAAGTTTAAGGCTTCCGTCAACAGCGTTAAGCAAAGAGGATTTGCCTACACCGGTATTGCCTGTAAACGCGGAAATTCCGTCCTTAAGAAGCGCCCTGATTTCTTCAGCGCCCACTTTATCCGGATTGCTGCAGACAACCGTTTTGAAGCCTGAACTTACATATATTTCAACATACTTTTTATAACTGTCGCTTAAATCCGATTTCGTAAACACAACAATCGGCTCAATTTTTTTATGCTCGGCTATAGCAATAAACCTGTCGATTATATAAGTATTGATTTCAGGTTCAACAGTTGAAGATATAATAAACAGTCTGTCAAGATTCGCAAGCGGTGGTCTAATAAGAAAATTTCTTCGCGGCAATATATTTTCTATCCTGTTTTCGGAATTTGTGTTTACCGAAAATTCGACATCATCACCTACAAGAGGCGTAATATTCATTTTTCTGAACGAGCCGCGTGCCCTGCACTCATAAACCGTTCCGGCGGCCTCCACATAGTAGAAGCCGCCAATACCTTTAATTATCTTTCCCTTTTGCATACAGTACCCATAATCACTCCTGATTATTGTCGGAGTATTCACTGAAATCAACAGACCTGTTTTTATTCTGATTCAGCTTAAAGTCATAATTGGAGCTTGCCCCAATGCCCTCAATAGAAACAACAACTTTCTGATCCGTGCCGCTTTCACCCTCGATTGCGATTTCCACTGTGCTGCCGTCAAGGGTGACCTGTCTTTTTGAGTATTGCTCTCCGTTCACGGTTATAACAAGATTATCCCTTGCGTTGGAAGCTTTAGCCGCGTCAAAACAATTCGGAAGAGTAATGCTCAGCGTTATTGTATACGTTTCGGGCGCGGCAGTGGTTGTGTAGCCTGTAGAAACAACAATGGTGATTGATGAATCAGCCTTTATGCTTTCACCATATGTGGGAGACTGTGACAAAACGATCCCTTTTTGAACAGTACTGTCTTTCGTTGAAACATTGACATTATTAAAGCCCGCCTTTTTAAGAAACGCCTTTGCGTCACTCTGCGAAAGACCCGTAACATCAGGAACTTTAATTTTTTCAATAACAGTTGTTGACGGACCTGTTGAAACATAAAGGGTTATCTCTCTGTCCTTGGAAACAATGGAAAAGGCTTTAGGTTCCGAATATACAACATAGCCTTCCTCTATAGTTTCGCTTGATACTTCGGCAATTTTAACATTTGTCAGCCCTTCTCTTGCAAGCTGTTCTTTAGCAACATCAAGGCTCATTTCATAGCAGTTCGGTACGGAAATATCCTCCTCAGAGGCCGCAACCGTAAGATTGACCGTAGTTCCCTTGATAACTTTTGTTCCCGCCTCGGGTACCTGTGCGAGAATCGTTCCGGGATCATGGTCAGGTGACTGCTCATAATTTGCAATAAAAACCAAATCATTGTTATCCGCGGAAATAAGCATATCGTAGGACTGACCTAAATAATTTGAAAGCGTAACAGAATCGGCGTTTACTCCCTGAGTCAACCAAATAACGATCCCGACTATTGCGGCGGCGAGAAAAATGAGACCTATAACAGTTGCGAAAATTATTCTGCGTTTATTATTCGGTTCCGGCTCATAAAATTCCTCATAATTATCGCTATATTCGTTCGCCTTGTAATTATCCTCTTCCCTAAAAACATATTTAGTTGGCTGCTTATCAACATAATAAGTATAGTCAAATGTTGCATTCGGATTTTTTATTACCTCCTCAAGGTCAAGCAGCATTTCTGTTGCCGTCTGATACCTTTCAAGAGGATTTTTCTGCATAGCGTGCATACAAATCTGCTCAATACCGAGCGGTATATCAGGATTAATCCGTGTAAGTCTTTCGGGTTCTTCATTAACTTGTTTCAAAGCAACGGAAACCGCGCTGTCCGCTTCAAAAGGCACCACGCCGGCGAGCAATTCATAGAAAACAACACCCAGTGAATAAATATCTGCTCTTTCATCGGTAAATTCGCCCTTTGCCTGCTCAGGAGAAATATAGTGAACCGAGCCGATTGCATTTTCCGTAAGCGTACGCGTTTCGGTTCTTGAAAACCTTGCTATACCGAAATCGGTTACCTTGATATTTCCCGTGGGCAATAAAATAATATTCTGCGGCTTGATGTCGCGGTGAACGATTCCCTTATCGTGAGCGTGCTGGAGAGCCTTTAAAATCTGGGATATAAAGAAAACAGCGTCGTTCCAAGTTATAGTGCCCTGTTTTTGAATATACTCTTTGAGGGTGATGCCGTCCACATACTCCATGACTATGTATTGCAGCTTTTCACCAAAGCTCACATCATAGACCTTGACAATATTCGGATGCGACAATACTGCGATCGCCTTTGATTCATTCTTAAATCTTCTGACAAAATCATCATCACTCGCAAATTCGTCCTTAAGAATTTTAACGGCAACTATTCTGTCATCAACATTATCGTAGGCTTTATAAACGACCGACATACCGCCGACACCGATAATCTCCTGTATTTCATATCTGCCGTCCAATCTTTTTCCAACATAATTTTCCATAAAACCGATACCCCGATTATTTAGCAATGGCAACGACTGTAACATTATCTCCGCCGCCGTTATTATTAGCCTTATTAATCAATCTTTCAGCAAAAGCATAATATCTTCCGTCGCTTACCTCGCTTATCATTTCGTCATCTGAAACGTAGTTAGTAAGTCCGTCGGTACAAAGTATAAGAATTTCATCGTCATCGAGTTCAACCTCGTCAAAATCAATTTCAATTCCCTTATCCACGCCGATTGCGCGAGTTATAATATTTTTATTAGGGTGACGCTCAGCTTCTTCTTTCGTAATTTTACCGCTGTCAATAAGATTCTGAACAATGCTGTGGTCAGCAGTTACCTGCCTGAGGCTGTCGTTATTATAGACATATGCGCGGCTGTCTCCCGCATGGGCAATGAATGCAATGCCGTTTTTGACGACAACACAAACAACTGTTGTTCCCATACCCCTTAACTCCGGCTTGGCGTCAGCAAGATCATAAACCTCTATGTTTGCCGCAGTTAATGCGGAATCAAGCATATTTCTGATTGAGGAATCTCTCATATTTTCTCTGTATGAAGCATTGATTTTATCGCTGATCACTTTTACTGCAAGCGCGGAGGCTATATTTCCTCCTGCTGCACCTCCCATGCCGTCACAGACGACTGCCCACGCGACCTCATCGGGAAATTCTCCAACAGCATAGGCGTCCTGATTAGATTCTCTTACCCGACCCTTGTCGGTTTTTGCAACTATTTTCAATTACTTCACCCCGTTTCTTTTTCTGCGAAGCTGCCCGCATGATGCGTTAATGTCGCTTCCCAGCGTTCTTCTTATTGTAACATTAATTCCTGCCTTTTTCAATATTTCAGCAAATTTATATATGCTCTCGCTGTCAGACGGCTTGTTGCCACACTCAAGAACAGCGTTGACAGGTATAAGATTGACATGGCAGAGCATTCCTTTCAGCCTTTGAGCAAGTTCCTTAGCGCAGTCGGGCATATCGTTCACGCCTTTTATCAATGTATATTCAAATGATACTCTTCTTTTCGTTACATCTGCATATTTTCGGCACGCCTTGATTAATTCATCTATGCCCCATTTCTTATTTATCGGCATTGTCCGGCTTCTAATTTCATCATTTGGAGCGTGCAGAGAAACCGTCAAGGTTACAGGTATTTTTTTCTCCATTAAATCATATATACGCTCAACTATGCCGCAAGTTGACACTGTGATGCTTCTCATTGAGATATTAAGTCCGTTTACACTGTTTACATTTTCAAAAAACCGCAAAAGATTTTCATAATTGTCAAGGGGTTCACCTATTCCCATAAGAACAACGTTTGAAATTCTTATTCCCAAGTCTGCCTGAGCACTGTGTATCTGACTTTCAATTTCTCCGGCCGTAAGATTTCGCTTATATCCGGCAATCGTGGATGCGCAGAATGTGCAGCCCATACGGCAGCCTACCTGAGAAGAGACGCATATCGTATATCCGTATTTATACCTCATAATAACAGATTCTATGTATTCGCCGTCATACAACCTGAAAAGATATTTAACTGTTCCGTCAATTGCCGATACGTATTTTTCCTCAATTTCACAGCAGCGAATTTCAAATTGATCGCCGAGCCGCGTCCTCAGATTTTTGGAAAGATTGCTCATTACACCGAAAGAAGAAACACCGTGCCGATGAAGCCATTCAAAAATCTGTGAGGCTCTGAATGACGGATGACCGAGAGATATTATTTCATTTTTAAGTTCGTCAAAGCTTAATGATTTAATATCTATTTTCATTTAATCCCTTTCGATAACCGCGTAAAAGAAACCGTCACCGCTTGATTCCGACGGAAAAATCGTTTTGATTTCAGATACTGAAAATCCGCTGTTCCGCTCCAAAAAGCGTTTAACAACAGCCTCGTTTTCCCGTTTGTTAAGCGTACAGGTTGAATATAAAATTTTACCGCCCTGCTTAACATATTCGGAAGAAGTTTTAAGTATTTCATACTGTATTAACGGCAATTCTTTTATATCATCAAGATTTTTATACCTTATTTCCGGCTTTCTTCTTATAATTCCGAAGCCGCTGCAAGGAACGTCACAAATTACCTTATCCGCCTTTGGAAGACTGTTGTTATACACGCGGGCATCATTTACCATAGGAATAACGGATGTGAAGCCAAGCCTTTCGGCACCTTTTTTGATAAGCTTTACTCTGTGTTCATAAATGTCAAGTGCAAATATTTTGCCGCTGTTCCCCATCAAGCCTGCTACCGTAAACGCCTTGCCTCCCGGGGCGGAACAAACATCAATTACAGTGTCGTTTTCATTTAATCGGAGCGCATGAACCGCCTGATAGCATGATAAATCCTGAATATGAAAATGGCCCTTGCAAAATACATCACAGCTACACAGATTGGGTGCAGATTCAATCATTACCACCGAGTCTTTCAGCGTGCCCCTTATACCGCAATTCTCAAGCTCGATCAGAAGTTCACCCGCATTAACAAATAACGGATTCGGGACAGCAAACAACGGTGCGCCGCCATTCAAACAAGGCAGAAAACGGTCGACCGTTTTCTCTCCGTATGCCTTGTTCCACATTTTGATAAGGTTTTCCGGAACAGAATACTTTATACTTTTATCATCTATGGCATCAACGTCTATTTTTTCTCCGTCAATTTTTCTCAAAACGGCATTGATAAGACCTGAGTAGTATCCGAGACCGTTTCTCCTTGCAAGCTGAACACTCTCGTTAATTGCCGCAGCAGACGACACTTTATCCATAAAAAGGAGCTGATAAACACCCATTCTCAAAATAACAAAAACCTTAGGCTTCGGAGCACTGCAAAAATCGGAAATGATTTTATCAAGCGTTATTCTGCGCTCAACAACACCGTATACAAGCCTTGTAATAAATGCCTTGCCATCCTTTATGTCTGATATTGCTGAATCAACAGCAAGATTTGAATAGGCGTCACTGTAAAATATTCTATATAATATTTCAAATGCGAGTTGTCTTGAACTTTTCATCTTCTTCTGTTTGCAACAAGCAGCAACCTTAGAAGGGTTGCAAGCGCTGAAACAAGCGCGGCAACATATGTCAGAGCGGCAGCCGTGAGAACCTTTTTTGCGCCCTTATATTCATCACCTGCAAGAAAGCCGTGCTCATCAATTATTCTAAGAGCGCGTGCCGAAGCGTTAAACTCTACAGGCAGAGTTATAAGCTGAAAAAGAGCGACAGCTCCGTAAAGTGCAATTCCCACATAAATCAAAGGCTCAAAAGCAAAGAATATTCCGAGTAACGCAAGTGGAATGCCG
>CANPXD010000009.1 GCA_947585615.1 uncultured Clostridia bacterium | reverse complement strand
CTTGATGATCATGAATTGACAGAGGCAATGGAAATCATTAATGCCGCCAGGGAAACCGAGGGAAAGCAAAAGCAGAAAATAGATAAATCCGCTCTGTACGCTGCCCGTGCCCTGCCTAAAAAAAGCGAGGCTGAAAAGCAAAAGAGAAAAGATGCAGTCCGCATCGAAAAGCAGAAAATCAGAGAAATAAGAGAAAAGAACAACAACTTGGAAACAATGCCGATTGTTCTTGAAGAACTTCACAAGTTTTCTACGCTCCGTTATCAGAAGCAGCTTGAAAGCGCCTATGACGTGTTTAATCACGGAGAGCTTTTTGAATATAAAAACCTAAAGGAAGAAATGAAAAAAGCCAAAAATCTGCCGAAAAATACTAAAGAGGAGCGCGAAATAAGAGCGGACGCCATTGAATTGGCAAGAATAAAGAAAGCGGCGGCAAAGATTATCAGAAAATACGGCGCTGAAAAACTTGCAGTGCCTGACGAGCGCGTCAGAGAGGAAATCCGGTCACGGGAAACAAAAACGCTCCTTGAAAGCTTTAAAGCGAGAAGAGAGCTTAAAGCCTATGTAAAATCAGTTTCCGTATACCGCCGAGCGACTAAGCCGTATACAAGAGCAAAAAATCTCATCATCCAGTCGGAAAACTATACACATTTGTCCGAACTTGAAGAACTGTATCATAAAGTGGTTTCGGAAAGAAACGCCAAAGAAACAGTTGAAATCTGAAATAAAAAGACCGCCGATTCTCATCGGCGCATAAGGAAGTAATTTAAAAACATCCTTTAAATACAACCGAATAGGCGTTAGCAAAGGCAAAAGGCAGTACAGAGATCCGAGGTACTTTCTGTGCTGCCTTTTCTTATGAAAATTTTATACTATACGATTTTCAAAATTCACCTAACCTGATTTGTAAAATGAGGACTATATAAGCGTAACAATCATGATTGGAGCAAAGGAATACAAAATGAAAGCAAACGAAGCGCTGAAATTACTTGACGACAAAAATTTCCTTGATAAACTGTTTCGTTTTTCTTATCATCGGTGCAGTACCGCGCACGAAGCGGAGGATCTGTGTTCTGATATTATTCTTACAGTGCTATCTGCCATACATAGGCAGGAGGAAATTGATAACTTTTACGCCTTTGTCTGGACAATCGCCCGACGGGTCTACGCAGACTGCTGTCAACGCCGAAATACGGAACATTTGGTTTTCAGCATCGAAAACAGCGATTTGGCTCTTGTTGCATCGAAGGAAAACGAGATCGACAAACTGATTGAGGAATCTGCCGAGCAAGAACAATTAAGAAGAATCTTTCATGAGATCGCATTTTTATCAAAAGCATACCGTGAAGTAATGATCCTGTTCTATCTTGATGGGCTTTCCGTCAAAAACATTGCGTTGAGTCTGAATACCAAGGAAAGCACAGTAAAGCAACGTTTGTTTTCCGCACGAAATCAAATTAGAAACGAGGTAGAAATGATGAATGGAAAAACGTATGTGTTAAAACCAATAAAGCTGGCTGTTTCGGGAACCGGAAATCCATGCGGAAACGATCCCCGTACGAAAACCGAACGGTCATTTTCTCAAAATCTGATTTATTTATGTAAAAATAAACCCAAATCAGCCAAAGAACTCTCCGATGAGCTTTGTGTTCCGATGCCCTACATTGAAGAAGAATTGGAAATCCAATGTCACGGCGAAAACGGAACATACGGGATGCTCCGAAAATCGGATAACGGAAAGTTTACGGTAAATATCCATTTGGCAGATTATGATGAATACGATTCTGCCAATCAAATTTATGAAAAGCACTTACCTGAATTTTGTCATGCGCTGAAAAACACGCTGGAACAAAATAAGACGAAAATCCTTTCTTTCCCATATTTAAGCGAACAGAAGGATTTACGGTTCATCCTGTGGTCTTTGATTCCCAAAACAGTTTGGGATTTTGAAGAAAGAATCAATCGAGTTTTGGCAAAAACATATTTCTCAGATATAACGCCAGTCAAAAGAAATTTCTCTTGTGCCGCCGTTGCCTATACAGACGAGCAAAAACCCGTTTTTGATTTCTATGGAAGTGACGGTATTGATTCAACTTCGGTTGGCGGGTATAAGTCGGTATTTGTATCCAATATTTACGGCAGGCGCATGGATGCGCATTTCCACTGCGGACACAATCTGTCTCAAGATCCGCAGCTGCTTATGGTGCTGAAAGCAATCGGCGGAATTTCAGTCGATAGATTGTCCGAAACGGAAAAAGAAATAGCGGCAAAGGCAATTGAATGCGGCTACCTGCGCAAAAACGGAACTTTCATTGAGCCGAAGATGATTGTGATTGACAGGAAGAATGATAAGGAGTTCTTCAATCTATCTTTTGATTTCAATCGCGATATGGGGACGCTGATTGAGCAAATTGCCGAAGAACTTTCGACGTTTATGCGGAACCACATTCCGAAGCACCTGCTGAATGAATATCAAATTTATACCGAACTGATTGCAGGTAATAGAATGTTATCAAAAGCAATCGAGGCGTGCATTGCCGCAGGGATTTTATCAACGCCGGAAAGCCGTATTGGCGCAGAAGGAATGTTGATGATTGTTGAAAAATAGCGTTCTCATCGGTACTGGTTTACGGAGTTGCGTGTCTGCGACATCAATGCTCGTCGGATAGAACGGCGTGGGCGCATTTGATTCCGTCAACGGCGGCGGAGACGATTCCTCCTGCATATCCCGCGCCCTCTCCGCAGGGATAAACGCCTCTGATATTGCATTGGCAGAATTCATCTCTCAAAATTCTCACCGAGCTTGAACTTCGTGTTTCGGGAGCGGTCAAAACGGCATCGTAGAGATTAAAGCCGTTCAGTTTTTTGTCCATCTCAACTATGGCGGATTTCATCGTTTCCGAAACCTTGTTTGGCAGGCATTCATCAAGGCTTGTAAGCGTAATGCCTGTGGGACACGTTGGATTTACACTGCCGATTGACTTGCTCTCTTTGCCTGCGAGGAAGTCGCCCACAAGCTGAGCAGGCGCTTTGTAGTCTCCTCCTGCAAGTTCAAAGGCTTTGTGTTCGATTTCACGCTGATAATATATTCCCGCAAGGGGATGTTCGTTCGGAAAATCACATGGTTCTATGCCCACCAAAAGCGCGCTGTTTGCATTTTCACCATCTCTTGCAAGATTGCTCATTCCGTTGACAATAACACTCTCTTTTTCACTTGCCGCCGCAACAACGGTTCCGCCGGGACACATACAGAAAGTGTATGCTCCGCGCTCATGCAGACCGTGGCAGGAGAGCTTGTAGTCAGCAGCCCCGAGCTTCGGGTGATTCGCATATTTTCCGTACTGAGCTTTGTTTATGAGACTTTGCGGATGTTCTATTCTCGCACCCACGGAAAAAGGCTTCTGCATCATTTCGGCACCAAGGTTATACATCATTTCAACTGTATCTCTTGCGCTGTGACCTATCGCCATAATAACGCTGTCCGTTTCTCTGTCGAAGGTTTTTCCGTTTTGAGTATATGTTATGCCCTGAACAAAACCGTTATACACAATCAACCTGTCAAGACGTGTCTCAAGGCATACTTTTCCGCCGAGACTCTCGATTTTTAAACGAATGTTTTTAACAACTTGAGCCAGTCTGTCAGTGCCGATGTGAGGCTTTGAGGAATAGAGGATTTCCTCCGGAGCACCTGCCTCGTAAAGTTCACGAAGTACCTTCCCGATAAACGGACTTTTAATTCCCGTTGTCAGCTTTCCGTCGGAAAAAGTGCCTGCTCCGCCCTCGCCGAACTGTACGTTTGACTCTTCGTTCAGTATACGCTTTGTCCAGAAGAGACTGACGTCTTTCTTCCGTGAGTCAATATCCTTTCCGCGTTCAAGAATTATCGGTCTGAGTCCCGCTTCGGCAAGTATCAGACCCGCAAGCATTCCGGCAGGTCCGAAGCCGACCACAACGGGACGGTATTTTGATGCACGTTTGTTTTCGGGAATTTTATAAAAATACGCCTTGGCAAGGGATACCTTTGACGATTTGCACTTTGAGACTATCTGTTTTTCGTCAAGGGAAATTTCCACGTCTGCCGAATAGGTGAAGTGTATATCCTCTTTGTTTCTTGCATCGATACTTTTTTTATATATCGACAGGGAGGTGATGTATTTTTTGTTGATTTTAAGGATTTTGGCTGCCTTTTCGGTTAAGACGCTTTCGTCGTCGTCAAGGGAAAGCCGGATTTCATTTATTCTTATCATATCTTTTTCTCGTTATCCTGTTTGCTGCGCTTATTCCGCTATGCCATGCGAAGTCAAGATTGAAACCGCCGCACGGGAACTGCCTGTCGAGCAATTCGCCGCAGATAAAAATGTTTTCAGCGGCTTTTGATTCAAACCTGTCTGTTTCGCTGAGCGGAACGCCTCCGTTTGTTATTTGTGCAAAGTCAAAACCTTTTGTGCCTGTGATAACAAGCCGCCAGCTTTTTGTGATTTTGACGGCTCTGTGCAAATCGCCGTCAGCCTGCTTTATGATTATTTCCCATAGTCTGCTACCGAGAATTCCGCGTAAAGTTCCGAATTCTTCAATGTGCCGCGAAAGTTTGTCCGCGCTGATTTCAGGTGTAAGGTCAAGAACGGCAACACATTTTTCGGGTACGCTTTCTGAAAAGTTTTTGCCAACAATATAAGATAAATTCATTGCGGCAATTCCCGAAATTCCGTAATCGGTGAAAAGAATTTCTCCATGCTCCTCACCTGCGGCTTTTCCGTCAAGCTCAATCCGGATTCCGCAGCGCACCCTTGTGCCGCTCAAAGCACGCGGATGTTTGCTGGAAGAGGTGAGCTGAACGAGCGCGGGGGACAGGGGAGTAACGCTGTGTCCGAGAGCCTTAACAAGACTGTAGCCGCTTCCGTTTGAACCGAGATTCCTCTGCGCGGTTCCTCCGGTGCAGAGGATTATGCTGTCTGCCTTGAAAGTCCCCTTTGCGCAACTGACCTCAAGATTCTTTTTTATGGACGTTACCTCGCAGTCTGTTATTATCTTTACTCCGAGATTATCGCACGCTTCCAAAAGAATTTCAAGTACTGTTTCGGCTTTCAGGGAATAGGGATAAACGCGCCCCTGCTCCTTGCATCTCAGAAAAAGCCCGATTTTTTCAAAAAAGGAGCGTACCTCGCTGTAGTTTTCAGCACAGGTATTTGTCAGATTACACCTGCCGTTGCCTGTGGCAAGTATTTTTCTGCCTGCCGAGCTGAGACGTTCGAGAACAATAACCTCTTCATCAGGTAAGTTCTGTTTAAGTGTGATTGCGGCGGCAAGACCCGAAGCTCCGGCGCCTGTTATAATTGTGGTCATGGAATCCTCCGAACACTATATCTATGATGTTTTTTATTATAATAATATAAATTACAGATAATTGCAAATTTTTTTACAGAAATTACTTGACAATATGTTTCGCGTTATGCTATAGTAATGATACCTCGAAAAGGGGTTAATTTTTTTGCCCTTTTTGTGCAACGGACAAGGCTTGTAAAAGCTGCGTTTGCGGGTTATGAGGGAGATTAAAAATCGAAATAAAATGGAGGTGCCGAAATGAGAGTTAAAGTAACTTTAGCTTGCACTGAATGCAAACAGCGTAACTACAATACGATGAAAAACAAGAAAAATACACCGGACAGACTTGAAATGAACAAGTATTGCCCGTTCTGTAAAAAGCATACTCTTCACAGAGAAACGAAGTAACGGAGGATAGAAATGGCTGAAGATAAGAACGCCGAAAAGGATGAAAAAAAGCCTGCAAAGGCTGAAAAAAGCTCCAAAAAGGCAGGGAAAAGTAAAAAAGCAAAGAAAAATCCGTTTAAATCCATAGTCTCTTTCTTTAAGAGCGTTAATGCAGAGCGCAAAAAGGTTGTCTGGCCATCGGCTAAGGAAACAATCAGAAACACGGCTATCGTGCTTTTGGTTTCACTTGTGGTTGGCGTTGCAATTTACGGTGTGGACACAGTTCTTTCCCTCGGATTAAAGGGAATAAAGAGCCTTAAGGAAAACACAACCGTAAGCGATACAGCCGATAACACCTCTGAATCCGATTTGGATGTTGAAGAGGAAACAAGCGCCGACGCTGACGCTGACACGGCTGAGTAAGCTCTAATTTATTTACGGAGGCTCACTATCCATATGGAAGAAGCAAAATGGTATGTTGCGCACACCTTTTCGGGATATGAAAACAAGGTTGCAAGCAATATTCAGACTGTTGTTGAAAACAGAAATCTCCACGATTTGATTCAGGAGGTTTCCGTGCCGACCGAAACAGTTGTTGAAATAAAGGAAGACGGAACTAAAAAAGAAGTCGAAAGAAAAATATTTCCCGGCTATGTTCTCGTAAAAATGGTTATGAACGACGACACATGGTATGTTGTCCGAAACATCAGAGGATGCACGGGATTCGTAGGCCCTGAGAGCAAACCCGTTCCTCTTACTGAGGAAGAGGTTAAAAAGCTCGGCGTTGACAAGGTCAGCGTGGAGGTTGCCTACAAGGAGGGCGATCTCGTCAATGTTATTGACGGCCCGCTTGAAGGATTTTCCGGAACGGTTGATTCCGTTGACGCTGCCGCAAACAGCGCTCAGGTCACGATTTCAATGTTCGGCCGTGAAACTTCGGTTGAATTTGAGCTTGACCAGCTTGAAAAGGCAGACAATTAATTTATTTTGGTAATCGGCAGCAATGCTGCTTGTTATTCACCGCCAAGCGGTGAGTGGGAGGGGTAAAGCCCCGCCATACCACATTTTTTAGGAGGAAATTATTATGGCTCAGAAGGTAGTAGGCTTAATTAAGCTGCAAATTCCGGCCGGCAAAGCGACTCCGGCGCCCCCGGTAGGTCCCGCGCTCGGTCAGCATGGTGTAAACATTATGGCTTTCACCAAGGAATTCAATGAAAGAACGAAGAATGATGCAGGTCTTGTAATCCCGGTTGTTATCACGGTTTTTGAGGATCGTTCATTCACATTTGTTACAAAGACTCCGCCGGCAGCCGTCCTTATCAAGAAGGCGTGCGGAATAGACAAGGCTTCGGGTGTTCCGAACAAAAACAAGGTAGCATCAATTACTAAGGCGCAGATTCAGCAGATTGCAGAAACAAAGATGCCCGATCTCAACGCTGCAAGCCTTGAAGCCGCAATGAGTATGATTGCAGGCACTGCCCGCAGCATGGGCATCACAGTAGAAGATTGATTCCCGTGTGGGAGGAAAAATCCGATTAACCACTGGAGGTAATTTATTATGAAACATGGAAAAAAATATTTGGACAGCGCAAAGCTCGTTGACCGTTCAAATCTGTATGAAAGCGCTGAGGCTCTTGAGCTTGCAACAAAGACAGCTACAGCAAAATTTGATGAAACAATTGAGGTTCATGTTCGTCTGGGTGTTGATTCACGTCACGCTGACCAGCAGGTACGCGGTGCGGTCGTTCTTCCGAACGGAACCGGTAAAGATGTTCGCGTTGCGGTATTCGCAAAAGGCGATCTGGCAAAGGCGGCTGAAGAAGCCGGCGCGGACTTTGTAGGCGACGCAGATCTCGTAACAAAGATTCAGGGCGGCTGGATGGATTTCGATGTTGCTATTGCCAGCCCCGATATGATGGGTTTTGTAGGACGTCTGGGTAAAGTTCTCGGCCCCCGCGGTCTTATGCCGTCTCCCAAGGCAGGTACTGTAACGATGGACGTTGCAAAAGCTGTAACAGACGCGAAAGCAGGTAAAATTGAATACCGTCTTGACAAGTCAAATATTATTCACTGCCCAATCGGCAAGGCTTCTTTCGGAACGGAAAAGTTGCTTGAAAATTTCAACGCACTGCTTGACGCTATTATCAAGGCAAAGCCTGCCGCCGCTAAGGGTCAGTATATCAGATCCTGCACAGTTGCGTCAACAATGGGCCCCGGCGTTCGCATTAATCCGGGCAGAGTAGGTTCAAACGTAGAATAATTTATTTCGGTATTGACAGAACTTTTGTCCTGTGTTACAATACATTTGCTGTTCAACCAAAGACAGCAGGTGCCTTTTGGCGTAAGATTATTTAATCGCCTGCCGAGGAATGAGCATTTTACGATTATATAGGTATATATAATTATTTTAAAATGTTGTGCATTCCTCTATGGGAATGCACTTTTGTTTTTTGGAAACAGCCTCAAAGTCCGTCTCAAAAGGCGGCAAATAAATAAGGAGGAAAGGTTAATGCCAAGCACGGTAATTCTTGAAAAGAAACAGGCACAGGTTGCTGCTCTCGCAGAGAGAATTAAAGGCTCCATCGCAGGCGTTGTTGTTGATTACAAGGGTATAAATGTAGAAGATGACACAAAGCTGCGCAAAGAGCTTCGTGAAGCCGGCGTTGAGTACACAGTCGTTAAAAATACGCTCCTCAAAAGAGCGGCCGACGCGGCAGGTCTTGAGGGACTTGATGATGTACTTGAAGGTACAACGGCTATTGCTACAAGCGCAGACGATTATGTTGCATCGGCACGTATTCTTCAGAAATACGCCGACACACATCCGAACTTCACCCTTAAATCAGGCTTTCTTGACGATGAAGTGATTGATATGGCAAAGCTCCAGTCGCTTGCAAAGCTTCCGTCAAGAGAAGTTCTTCTTGCAACGGTTTGCAGTGTGTTCAGCGCGCCTATCGCCGCATTTGCAAGAGGAGTAAAGGCCATAGTTGACAAGGGCGGAGTAGAAGCCTGTATGCAGGAAAAAGATTCCGCAGAGGGGGCGGCTTCACCAGAGGAAGCGCCCGCAGAAGAAACCGCTGAATAATCAGCAAAATGAAAATATTAATTTGGAGGAAATAAAAATGGCATCAGAAAATGTTACAAAAATTGTTGAAGAGCTTAAAACTCTCACAGTTCTTGAGCTTTCAGAGCTCGTTTCGGCAGTAGAAGAAGAATTCGGCGTAAGCGCGGCAGCAGCTGTTGCAGTTGCGGCTCCTGCAGAGAGCGGCGCGGCAGCAGCAGAGGAAAAGACAGAGTTTGATGTTGTTCTTACTGAGGTTGGAGCAAACAAGATTCAGGTCATCAAGGCTGTTCGTGAGGCAACAGGTCTCGGTCTTAAAGAGGCGAAGGAAATTGTTGACGGTGTTCCCTCAACAGTTAAAGAGGCTGTTCCAACAGCAGACGCTGAGGCTCTTAAGGCTAAGCTCACAGAAGCAGGCGCAACGGTTGAACTTAAATAATAAGTTTAATACATCTAAAATGCGGTACAGCAAAGGCTGTACCGCATTTTTAATGCTTTTTCGTGAGAAATATCCTTAAATTATATAATTGATAAAAATTTAGCGTGATAACAGAACGACAGTATCCGATTAGGATATTGGCGTTCTGTTATCATATCCGATAAGGATATACAATCAATTTAACATATTTAGAAGTAGAATAATGGGAATTGATTATGTATCAATCGGGAAACGCGTAAAGGAGGCAAGAATTTCACACGGGTGGACGCAGGAAAGACTTTCTGAGAAATCCGGCGTTGAGCCGTCTAATATATCTCATATTGAAAGAGCCGCCACAAAGCTCAGTCTGCCGACATTGGTAAAAATTGCGAATGCCCGCACGTATCACGCTTCGGCAAAATAAGCTGTTTTATTATGTTATAGTAATTACGGGTGATTGAATGACAGCTATATGTAATATCACGAGCAGAAATTATACTTATTTTGAATACAGAAAGGCAAAAGACGGATTTTTCCATGAAATAAAGGCGCGCAATATTTTCAGCAGAAAATTTTACGGTCTGCGTTTCAACAAAAATAAGTTTTCCTGTTTTTTCTTTTTTATTTTCGAGCCTTATAGGAAAAAGCACATAACATACGCTTTGAGGAACACGGATGAGTATGGCAGCGGCTCCGACTGGAGCGTGATTCTGATGATAAGGCTTGAACAGGATATTATTAGCAATAAAGTGACGCCTCTTTTTCGTATAGAAAACAGGCGGATTGTATACAGCAGCATTGACAGGAGCGAGATTACATATATTCCCGAATACCCTGAAATGCCTTTCTATTTTCAGGAGGAATTGAAGTCGCTCTCTTTTGATGAAAACGCAAAAAGATACAAATATTCCTATCCGCCGAGATATATAATCATTTCAAAAAGCGTAATTAAGGGCAGAGATACCGAAAAAACGATTTATATGCTTTACGGTTGCAACAAGGAAAACGTTTACAATGCCGTAACGAAAAATTCACTTATAGAAGTAACAAGGAAGGACTGCAAGGTGAGAGCGCTTGCCTGCGGGAAATGCGAAAACATATATAACATCATTCCGAAACAGCATTGTATTGCGGTATGTAACGGTGTATGAATATAGTTCGACAGCAAATCAAAACCCACCGGTTGAATTCAACCGATGGGTTTTGATTTCATTCTTTATTGGTTCGCGCTGCTCCAATATTTGATATTGAGCCTTTTTATCTGTTAAAGCGATAGCCCTTGCCCCATACAGTGTGGATATAATCGGCACTGCCGTCTATTTCCTTTATTTTATCGCGTATTCTGTTGACATGGACGGTAACCGTTGATGTTTCGCCGATGGAATCATAATGCCATATTTCATTGAAAAGCGTTTCCTTTGCATAAACCGTATCGGGATTTGAGGCAAGGAAGTAAAGCAGATCAAATTCCTTGTTTGTTAAATTGACTTCTTTGTTTTCAATAAACGCACGTCTTGAATTGCAGTCCAGCCTGAGACGATCGATTTCAAGCACTTCGCCGTTTTCACCTCTTGCGGAATCGCGTGAGGTCAGTCTTTTATAACGGCTTATATGCGCAATAACCCTTGTAACAAGCTCACTCGGTGAAAAAGGCTTTACTATGTAGTCGTCAGCGCCGAACCCGAAGCCTTTGATTTTATCAATATCCTCCTTTTTAGCGGTGACAAGGATTATCGGAATATCCTTTACATCACGCAGGCGGCGGCAAATTTCAAGACCGTCTGTTCCCGGAAGCATAATATCAAGAATAACAAGATCAAAATCTTCGTTAAGCGCTGTTTCAAGACCTGCTTCTCCGTCAACTTCTGTTTTTACGCTGAAGGAGTTTGCCACAAGGTAATCCTTTTCCAGAGTTTGGATGTTAATGTCGTCCTCAATAATTAAAATCTTTTTCATAATTACTCCTCTTTATATATAGGCAGTGAAATAAATATTGACAGCCCGTTTCCGAATTCACTTTGCGCCCAGATCAGACCGCCGTGCATTTCCACAATCTGCTTGCAGACAGCAAGACCGAGTCCGGTACCGTTGCGCACATTCGTGCGCGCTTTATCCGCTCTGTAGAGCGTATCAAATATTCGCGGCAGACTCTCCTTGTCCACTCCCATACCATTGTCTTTCATTTCAAAAATAACCGTGTGCTTATATTCCGAAATCGTAAGCACGATTTTACCTTTGACATCGGGACGACGGTATTTGATACTGTTGGAAATAATATTGTTTATAACTCTTATAAAGTTGTCTGTATCAACGTACAGATTCGGAGAGGTGCGCGTTTTATCAATAATTTCAAAATCGAAATCATTTTTTTCCAGCATTTCACCCAGTTCTCCGGCAAATTCAATAAAGTCCGGAATGTTTACTTTCTCGCAGTTGAGCGAAACAGCGCCGATGTCAAATTTGGAAATGGCAAGAAGATCATCGAGCATTTTTTCTGTATCGATTGTGGAATTATAGATGATTTCCATATATCTGTCCCTTTTTTCAGGAGTGTCTGCAATACCGTCGCGCAGTCCCTCAAGGTATCCCTTTACGGAGGTGAGAGGAGTTCTTAAATCATGGGCTATTCCCGCAATCATCTCTTTTTGCTTCTGATCCGCCCTGTTCCTCTCTTCTATGGATTCTCTCAACCTGAGACGCATTTCGTTGAAGCTGTCTGCAAGCTGACCGATTTCATTTCTTGATTTATATTTGATTTCGTAATCAAAGTTTCCCTTTGAAAATTCATTTGCTCCTATCGTAAGCTCCTCAATGGGACCGACAATCGTTTTAGTAGTTATAAAAGAGATTATAATGATTGCCGTGATAAAGGTTATAAGCACAACCGCCATAACAATACTTGCCCTGTTTATCAGCATACCGATAAAACTTTCTGAATTTTTGCCCGGCGCATTGTCTGAAACAATATAGTTTTCATTAACAAAAATCAGCCTGTATTCATCGTTATCATAAACTGTTGTCGAAATTAAAACAAGTCCGTTTTCACCGAGATAATAAAGATTTTTGTCAGATTCATCGTCGGAAATCTCCTCTGCCTTTTGAACAATATCAATGTCGGTATCGGTTTTATAAAAGTTTTCGTTGTTCTTGCTGATATAGACAAGTGTATTCATTTCCTCAAGAGAAGCGATTTTGTCTTTAATCATCTCAAGCTTCTGCTCGTCGCTTTCAAAACTTATCAGCTCGTCTGTCAGCTCCGAGGCTATTTGACTCCACTGAAGCTGACTGATTATGCTGTATGTACCGGAAGATTCGTTTGAATAATTGAATCGCTCCGAAGCGAAAAAAATCAATGAAATTGCAAGTATAACGATTATGATGGTGGGAATGATGATTGCAAGAACGGAGGTTATAAAAATCCTTGTGCTTATTTTCAGGTTTTTTGGAATTGATTTTATTTTTTTATCTGCCATATTATCATTCAAACCAAATCGGGTTTGTAAACGTTCTGACGAAGGGCGGTAAAGTCTCTCGGCTGCATTCGAGGAACTTTTTTTCAACCGTATGATAAAGAGATTTCAAAGCGCCCTTGTATTCATACAGGATTTCAACTCTTACAAAGCCTTTTTCCTCAACATCACAACTGAAATGGCAGCTCTGGAAAAAAGACGTGCCCGAGTCATAGGTGTAGATCGGTTTTTCGTTGTTATACACAACAACTGTATGAAACGGCATAAGCTTGGTTATGTCTATTTCTACGGTCAGTCCCTCTTTGAACTCTACCGTGTCTCCAATAACGGCGTTACCGCATCTAAGCTCTATCATTGAGGAGGCGGGGGAGTTCGTTATAACGCTTCTGCCCTCGCGCAGCGCCTTTAATATTGCTTCGGGCGTTTTTTCTTCCGCAAGAACGATGGTTGTCGGACTTGCAAGCAGTATTTCAAGCTTCGGTACATATTCCTTATGAAAATCAGAACCGCCGACGGCCGCAAGTCTTCGGCCGCTTAGAAGCTGTTTTACCCACCAGTCGCGATTTATCATATTATCCGAGTGCTGAATCGTGTTCCACACCTCAACGCAGTCGCAGTATAAATCGTCTATATCAATTCTGAAGCCGCATTTAGAGCAGAACGGATGATTAAGGCAGACCGTTCCTCCCGCTTTGCGGCATTTATTAATGATTTTAACATAATCCTCCTTGGAATCAAGCTTGTAAGGAGGTTCTTCGGGTACTTTGACTCCCCAGATGTTTACGTGACCGTTATCACCCGTGATTTCCTGCCCCTGGATTATGAGCATATCGCCGTCATAATAGCTTTCCTTAACGGAATTGTAATTATGGTCTGTGATAATCATAAAATCCAGACCGATTTTTTTGCACTTTTCAACAAGCTGACCTTTTGTCAGTATTCCGTCACTGTTGATTGTATGCAGGTGAGTGTCGCCTTTATACCATTTTCTTTCTGACATAATTTTACCCTTTCCTGAACTTTGAATATGTTTTCTTCAGCTCCTATATATATTATCATAATATATGCGTTTTGGCAACTTATAAATTGTAAACCTTGATTAAAAAAACAGTTGACAATCAGGCGATGAAGATGTTTAATAATCAAAGAAACAGAGAAAGGAACATAAAACAATGATGAAAAAGGCAGTTTCAAAGAATAATAATGTCACAAAAAGAAAATTCGCGGCGTCCGACGCAGCCTATATCGGTGTTTTTACGGCGATAATTGCCGTTTGCTCGTGGATAAGTATACCGGCGCCTATTCCTTTTACGCTCCAGACAATGGGGGTGTGCATTTGTGCCGGGATTCTCGGCGCAAAAAAAGGTGCGCTGTGCGTTATAGTCTATATACTTCTCGGCGTTATCGGTATACCGGTATTTTCCGGTTTTTCTTCGGGTATCGGTCAGCTTCTTGGCCCTACGGGAGGCTATATAATCGGCTTTATATTTACGGCGCTTATAATCGGCGGCTTTTCTCATTTGTTCGGCAAAAAAGGTATCGTACTGTTTTTGTCGATGGTTTTGGGTATTGCCGTTTGCTACGTGTTCGGAACAGCGTGGTATATGATTGTTTACAACAAAAGCAGTGAAGCGAATGTTTCACTTTCAGGTGCGCTGGGAATATGTGTTGTGCCTTTTATAATTCCCGATATGGCAAAGGCTGCCGCAGCAGCGTTCATTTGCCTGTCTTTAAAAAAATATACCAAAAAATTTAAAAAGCAGTTGTAATAAATTTCCCACTTTAGTATAATAGAATTACTTTAAAAGAGGATGTGAGTTTATGTCTGCTGATTGGCTTAAAGGAAAAACCTGTATTGTAACCGGTGCGTCAGGCGGTATGGGCGCAGGAATTGCGGCAACGCTTATTAAAAAACACGGATGCGATGTTATCGGTATTGCAAGAAGTGAGTCTAAGATGCTCAAATTCATAGAGGAACTCGGACCCACCTATGCGGAACAGTTCTCATACAGGCTTTTTGATGTATCCAAGCAGGAAAACTGGACGGAATTCGCCGACGAACTGAGAGAAAACAAAACGCGCGTTGATGTTCTTGTAAACAACGCGGGTATTCTGCCGAAATTCAAGCGGTTTGACAGATATGATATGCAGGAAATTGAAAATGCAATGAATATCAATTTCTACTCCTGCGTGTATTCAACAAAGGTTCTGCTCCCGTTTCTTCTTGAAAGTGAGGACGGAGGTATCATTAATATTGATTCGTCTGCTGCTCTTATGAGCCTTGCAGGCACATCAATTTATTCCGCGTCAAAGGCGGCGCTCAAGGGATTCACAGAATCTTTGCGCGAGGAATTCAGAGGAAAACTTTATGTAGGTCTTGTCTGCCCGGGATTTACAAAAACCGATATTATGCGCAATCAGTCAAACGAAGGCGGCAAGGGAGAAAAGATTATTGATATGATTTCGACTGACTGTGATTTGATGGTCAAACTGATTATGTTTGGAATAGAACACAAACAGGCTCTTCAGATTCACGGCGTTGACGCTCACGCAATGAGCATTTTTGGAAAGTTGCTTCCCGTCAACGGAGCGCGCCTTTTCAGCGCTGTTATGAAAGCTGCTGATATAGACCTTTTCAGCGAGGTTTTCAAGGATTAAATATTAAAAACAGGGCAGAGAGGTGCAGCGGTGAACCACTCAGCCCTATTGTATTTTACGGGAGGAAAAAATATGGCTGCAAAAACAGATGTTACAACACAAAAGCATATGAACTTCAAGGAAATAGCCGCATATTCGCTCGGACTTTTCGGTTTTCAGGCGATAGTCGGACTCCTTAATTCCTATCAGGCGGAGTTTGACGGTTCAATTCTGGGCGGTTATGAAAATATGGCGATAGACGTAGGCGTTGTCGGAATCCTCATTCTTGTGGCGAAAATTGTTTCTGCTGTTTTTGACCCGATTGTCGGGAATATGATTGACCGCTCAAAAAGTAAAAGGGGCAAATTCAAGTCAATGATTCTGTATTCGCTTATACCGCTTCTTATAATGACTGCCGTTATATTTTTACCGATAGATTTCAGGGGAAACAATATTCTTTGCTATATCTGGATTTTTGCAACGTATCTTATCTGGTCACTCGCAATGACTCTCGGCGACGTGCCGTCGC
Organism: uncultured Clostridia bacterium; assembly: GCA_947585615.1. Taxonomy (GTDB): domain Bacteria; phylum Bacillota; class Clostridia; order Oscillospirales; family Acutalibacteraceae; genus Eubacterium_R. The sequence continues at coordinate 23,153 of CANPXD010000009.1, read as the reverse complement.
AGGGCATTGCGTCTGTTCTTACTCCGAATCCTACGGAGAGAACGAATGTTGTTTCTATTTCAAACACTTTTAAGCAAATCGGCTTTTCCGCCTGTGTGGTTATTGTTCCAATAGTATGTCTTATCGTTCCGAACGGCTCTCAGGTGTTCGGCTTTGAGGGTGAAACAGACACTCCGATGATAGGAGCCGAATATCTCGGCACTGCAGTTTTAACGGCTGTTCTCGGCTGTGCGCTCTTTGCGCTTATACCGATACTGAATAAGGAAAGAGTCCCTTATGTCGCAGGAGAAAAAACATCTTTCGGGGATATGATTGCCGCACTGAAAAATAATAAGCCTTTTATGCTTGTCATTATCTCTTATTTCCTCGGCTTCGGAAGACAGATGGCAATGGGCATTCAGGTTCAGGCGGCAACGGTGCTTCTCGGCTCTCAGAATCTTGTTGCCGTCCTCGGTATCGTAACGGCGGTCGGTTCAATGATAAGTATGGCTCTCTGTCCCGTTCTCATCAAAAAGCTCAATGAAAAAAACACATATCTTCTTTTATCAATATATGGCTTTGCCGCTTCAATTTTCTCATTTATAATCGGCCATTTTTGGTTTCAAAATCCGGGTAACACAGTTTTAACCGTTCTGTTCTATGCTTCATTGTTCCTTATCGGTCTGCAGTTCGGCGCGGTTACGCTAATGCCGATGATTATGACAGCCGATACAGTTGATTATTATGAATATGAGACGGGAAAGCGTATGGAAGGCGCGGCATATTCGATTCTTACGCTGACCATAAAGGTCTGTCTTGCTCTCGGGACTGCGGTCGGACTGATTTTTGTTCAAAAATCAGGTTATTATGCTTCGCTTGCAAGCGGCTCATTTACAAACGCCACAAAGGATATTATCTTCTTTGCCTACACGGCGCTTCCGGGAATTCTTGCTCTGCTTTCCATAATTCCTATGTTCAAGTATGATATTGTCGGTGAAAAGAAAGCGAAGATTTCCGAGGCACTTGCCGCAAGACGCTCGCAAAAGTAAATCATAACTGATAAAAAACGATATGCACCTCAAAAGTAAGAAAACTTTATGGGGTGCATATTTTTATGAACCTTTTTGAGTAAAAAAACGTCTGTATGAATGAAAACGTTTTCAATAAATGAAGGGTGGTGAAATTATGGATTTTGAAATATTGCTTAATGAACACAAAAGAGTTGTTGAACGTTTTGTGTTTTATAGAATCTCAGACAGAAACAGCGCCGAGGATATTCTTCAGGAGACGTATCTTGCGGCTTTTCAGAAATTCAGTATGCTGAAAAACAGAGACAGTTTCAAACCCTGGATAATAAGCATAGCGAGGAACAAATGCAGCGACTATTTCCGCAGGAAAGCAACTCAGTATGAAATCCCGATTGATGAGATAACCGAAAATAGACTGTCAGACAGCAGATACGGTGTTTCAGTAATAGATACGGTAAGAGAAACCTTAGACCTGCTTGGAGATAAAGACAGGCAGATCTTATATCTTTACTTTTGGGAAGCGTTTCAGCAGGCTGAAATTGCAAAACAACTGAACATTCCTGTCGGAACGGTTAAAAGCAGACTTTATAAGGCAAAACAAAACTTCAAAACCAAATATCCGTATTTTACTCAAGTATCGAAAGGAGAAAGCAGTATGAAAAAAATGCCCGAATTGATTCCCGAATACAAAATTGAAGCCAATACCGAGAAACCCTTCTCGGTGAAGTGGGAAGAACTGATGGGGTGGTTCTTAATCCCTAAGCTTGGTGAAAAAATGTCTTGGGGTATGTATGATATTCCGTCCCGTAAATGCAGCCATGTTTATGATATGCAGGTTACGGGCAAAGCCAAGGTTCACGGCATTGAAGGAGTGGAGCTTACCGCGAGAGAAGCATCTTGCTCGGATAAGAACGATTTGATCAACCGTACCTTTGTGGCACAGCTGACAGACACGCATTGCCGTTACCTTGCAGCGCTCAGAAATGATGGAGATATACGCAATTATATTACTTTCCTTGACGGCGATGAATTTATGCCAAATTGGGGGTTTGGCGAAGATAATTGCGGCAAAGAAATAAATCTGTCCGTTAAAGGCGATATTCAACGGGCCGGAAACGCTATTGTAAGCGCTGATAAAGATTTCCTCTTGGATATTGTTGGAAGGTATACTGTTACCATTGGCGGAAAAAGATACGATACAGTATGTGTAATGGATATTGAAACCTATAACTGTGGTGTTGTTTCCGAACAGTTTTTGGACAGAAACGGAAAAACGATTCTGTGGAGGAGGTTCAATCGTGATGATTGGGCAATTGAACGTTACAGGAAACCGTGGAGCGAAATTCTTCCCGAAAACGAACGTCTCACCGTAAACGGAAAAATATACGTCCATTGGTACGACTGCATAAGCGATTATATTTTATAGCCTGGCATAGCGCAACGCACTGTATAGAAATTCAGGCATATAAACGGCGTTTACCGCTGCTATAAATATGAAAAGGTGTGAAAAGGAAAAAATTCGCTTTTCACACCTTTTTGCAATTGCTTTAAAAATAAATCATAGTCAGCAGTTGTTTAAATTATCAATCCTTTCCGGGTTCTCGGACGCCGCCCATTCTTTCAGTTTACCGCGGGGGAATTGCAGGCATTTGCCGCAAGGTTTCTGCTTTTCTTTGCGCGTTGCACCGGTAAAGCTCACATTCGCCCCCGGAAAACCTTACCCTTTATATTTCCGCATCCCACACAGCCCTCCTTTAGTCACAGTCGATTCCGCAGACAGAAAGATTCACAGTGATTTTCCTTTCAATTTCAACTTTGTTTAAAATTCGCAAGTAACATAAGTAACTATGGCAATAAACCGTTTTTATGTTAAACTGTAATTTTTTTCAAATTTTTCTTTCCAGGTTTTTTCGATTTTTTCTCTCCACTTTAATGCCGCGTCGGTCATTTCGGCACACAGTTCGGGCAATTCATTCGCAAGATTGTGCCTTTCGCCGGGATCTTTTTCCAAATCGGAAAGAAAGACTTCAGCCCTTTTCTCTTCTCCCTCAACAAGCTGTCCGTTAAGTACAAGTTTGTATTTTCCCTTTCGTGCCGCAGTCTGGTTTTCCATTTCCCAGAAAAGATATTCGTGCTGTGGGTCACCTTCTCCGTTTATCATAGGCAGCAGGCTGATTCCGTCAAGCTCGTAATCTTCACAGCTCTCACCGCAGAGTTCAAGGATTGTCGGAAAAATGTCAGTCGCAATATGCGGTGTGTCAATGACTTTCCGAGCCGTTTTGCCGTGCCAACTCAAGATGGCAGGAATTCTGATTCCGCCTTCAAAAAGGCTGAACTTGTGACCGCAGAATTGTCCCGTTGTTCCGCCGTAATAATAATCCTCCGTACCGTCAAGCCAGTTCCTTGATTCACGTGAAGGTCCGTTATCGCTCTGAAAATAGATAACTGTATTGTCGAGAATATTCAGCCTTTCCAATTCTGCTCTTATTTCGCCGACCCCGTCATCAACGGCGCTTATCATTGCTGCCATAATCCGCCTGTCTTTAGAGAGATAAGGAAATCTTTTTAAATATTTTTCAGGCGCGTGCATAGGGTAATGAGGCGCGTTATAAGCAACATAGAGCAAAAACGGATCATCGTGATGATTTTGAATAAACTCAATGCTTTTTCTTGTTATGCGTTCCGTCATATACTCGCCGTTTGCATAGACCTCCCGCTCGTTTTCCCAGAGGTCATGGGTGGGATCTGTGTTGCCGTCCGCCATACCCCAGTAGAAAATATGAGAATAATAATCTATGCAGCCGGCAAGGAATCCGGAAAACTCATCAAAGCCGTTGCTGTTTGGTCTGCACTCATCTTTTAGACCCAGATGCCATTTGCCTGTTATTCCCGTTTTATATCCGACTTTTTTTAGCGCGGATGCAATAGTCGGTACTTCGGGTGTCAGTCCCGACGCCCTACGGTGACCTGCAAGAATAGCGCGCACTCCTGCGTTTGCCGGGTATCTGCCTGTCAGGAGAGCTGCCCTTGAGGGAGAGCAGACGGGTGAAGCAGAATACATTGATGAAAAACGTATACCGTCCCTTGCAAGAGCGTCTATATGCGGCGTTTTAAAATCGGTTGTCCCCATACAGCTTAAATCGCCGTAGCCCTGATCATCTGTCAGAATGATTATTACATTTGGTCTGCTCATCATAATCTCCTTTTAAAGCGTGTATTCATTTTGCTTGATGTTGAATAAATTATAGCACCGCAATAAGATGCAGTCAACGAATTAATCGGCCGGCAGTCTGATTAAAACTGCCGACCCTTCTGAAATTATATTTTTTCCAAGCAGAACATTGCCTGATTTTCAAACGGCATTCGGTACATAAAGTGCATATCATTCCATTTGTCAAGCCGGTTCTTCTGCTTTATATCTTTCGGATTTTTGCGTATCTTTTCAAGATCGCTGCGAACGCTTGAGGTGTGATAACGATTCCAGTCGTTTTCAGTTCCGGTTGCAAGATTTGTTATGTAATATCCAAGGCTGTTGAATCTTTTATTCAATTTGCTTATCGGGTAAACGCCTCCGTCAAACTCCGAAAGCTCTTCAGGCACATTTTCCGTAAGCGAATAAACTTTCTGAAATAAGAGAGTTCCGCCGTCTTTCAGGAATTTTTCCCCAAGCTTGAATGTGTTCTCAATTGATCCAATAGTTTCACTGCAAATTACAACATCATATTTAGTGCTGTCGCAATATTTTGTAACATCGCCGTGTTCGAGCATGATATGGTCAACGCCGCTTTCTTTAAGGCGTTTTTTGCCCGTGTGCAATAATTCTTTGCATCTGTCAACACCTGTTCCCGATATACCGAAAGCCTCGCTCCATATCTTGAGAAGCGTTCCGTATCCGCAGCACAAATCAAGAACTCTGCTGTTTTTATCAAGACCAAGCTCATAGCCTATTCTCAACAATTCGTCAACTGGAACCATACTGATTAAATATTGATTGTCCACAATACATTTTAATTTATCAGCATAATTTGTCATTACTTTATTCCTCCCATTTTCTTCAGATTGCGTTCATTTTTTGCGATTCGTTTGTTTCGCTGCCACTTTTGAATAAGATAATCGTTTTTGCCCTCGGAATAAGCTGACTCCTTCTTAAGTTGTAAATAGTTGTTCCAGCGTTCCTGCGAAAGCTCACCGTTTTCGATTGCCTGCTTAACAGCACAGCCCGGTTCGTTTTGATGACAGCAGTCACGGAATCTGCATCTGCCGAAATATTTTTCAATATCTGCAAAGCTGTGACCGAGGCCGTCAGCCGCGTCCCACATACCTAACTCGCGCATACCGGGCGTGTCAATAATCATCGCGCCGCTCTCAAGCATAATTAGCTGACGGTGCGTTGTTGTGTGCCGTCCTCTGCCGTCGGATTTTCTAATTTCTTTTACGTTCATTATATTTCTGCCAGCAAGAAAATTCACAAGGCTTGATTTGCCGACGCCTGATGAGCCGAGAAAAACAACCGTCTTGCCCGCTTTTAAATATTTTTCAAGCCTTTCAGTTCCGTAACCCGTCTTTGAACTGACCGCAATAACCTCAACGCCAAGGCAAATTTGCTTCGCCTCGCACATTTTATTCTGCAAATCTTCTGCGAGATCCGCTTTTGTAAGAATAACAACCGGTGTTGCCACCGACTCCCACGCGAGAGTTAAATACCGCTCCAATCTGTTCGGATTGAAGTTTTGATTAAGCGACTGCAAAATGAAAATATAATCAAAATTTGTGGCAATTACCTGAGCGCCTATGCCGTTGGAAGACGGGTCAATGCGCTTAAAACAAGTTTTTCTCGGCAGAGTTTTAAGAATAATGCTCTCACCGTCTGTTCGATAATCAATAACCACAAAGTCGCCCGTTGTGGGACAGATTTCGTCGCTTTTAAAATAATTGCTTGTTTTAAGATGTGCCAAACCTTCGCCTTTATTGCACACAAATTCAAACTTGTTTTTATGACAGGCTGTAATGCGCGCGGGAATACCTGCACAAGTATCCTGTTCCGCGCTTGGAATAAAACCGTAATTTTTTATATTCAATATATTTTTCCTCCAAGTAAATAAAGCTGTTTATTGTATTATTTTTCATAAACATCAACTCCTTAATATTGCGGCTGTACTTAAAAAAGGACATAAAAATGTCACACAAGCAAAACCTTATCGTCTGCTTGTATGGCCGAATCTGAAAACAGGCATGAAAAAAGACACGCCTGCCGTGCCTTACAAAAACAGTATTCACGAAAGGTTTAATGAGCAACGCAAATAAACACGGCTTGCCGTGCAGGGTTGCTCCGCATATTCTCTTTTAACGGACAGCCACCTCAAATATAACTCCCATAATCAATCTCCTTTCTTCTGCCCCGGTTGTGCCGAGATTTGTTATTAATAGTATAGCATTGTTTAAAAACGTTTTCAATAAAATATTACGGAAAATCCCCTTATGGTGCTTTTTCTTGAACAGCTAAGTTACCATAAGGGGATTAATTCTAAATTGCAAAACCGAAGTTAAATAGTTAAGATATTTATTTCTCCGGGAAACTGATTTCAAAACCGAAAGTCAGCGGAGCGGAATATCTTGCTTTTACAGTGTATTTTTCAGGCAGGAAAGGATACCCGCAGCTGCCGGAACCCGTTCCGCGGACAAAGCCGTCTATTGAAACAAATGAGGTGTTTCTATCTTCAAGGTCTTCAATATGCCTTGCGGCAACCGCCTGTTTCAGAGTGAAATGAGAGGCACTGAAAGCAAACGGTTTTTCAACCGCGCTGAATTTTACGGTTGAGCCATCGTCGGATTTAAACGATACAAAACGTGTTTCACCTCTGTTTCCCGAATCCTGAGGTTTGATATACTTATGCGAAGCCTCAGAAACAGTCGTTTCGTAAATACCGACAGGAGCGTGTTCCTTGAAATCCGAATAATTTTCCTCCGGACCCGCGCCGTAGTAATTAACCTTTTCAAAATCACCGCAAAATTCGCATTGAATTCCGAAACGGGGAATACTGCTGAAAAACGGGCTGAGCTTTTTAAGTCTTGCTTCAGTATAAATAGTGCCGTTTTCATTAAAATGATAATCTATAACAGCTTTCGCGAGAGGGAATAATCCGTGCAAGGTAAAAATATAAGAGGTGCGAACAAATTTTTTGCCGTTTTGCGTAATCGGTTTGCATGATGAAAGCGTTGGAGTTGTCTTGTCGAGATTGAGAAGCTTCCAAATTACATCGAGGTATTTGTCATTGTCAAGAGGAGCGCGGTAAATATGCGGAACAAGACCGAACATTTCATCAAGCGGATTCCGGTTTATGTATTCCTTATCGCCTGATCTGAGGCTGACAAGACCCTTTTTTCTGTCAAAAATAGCACTGCCGTGTTTGAAAATAACTTTGATTTTGTCGTTCTCTAAGAAATACTCGGCAGAGTTTTTAACAGCGGAGCGTGGAAGTCTGCCGTTGTTTATAACAATCTGCTCTCTTGCTATTTCCAGACCGCTGCTCTTTTCGGTATAAATGAAATCAACAAAAACGTCGTGCTCTTTGTCCGCGAAACAGTCTGAATCAATTTTAAAGGTTTGGGTTTCGCCTGCGGGAATATCAGCATCAATTACACCTGATTCGGCAACAATTGAATTGATAAGAACCTCGTATGAAATTTTTATACCTGAGGATGAAGAGAAGCATTGTGTGTTCCATATTTCAAAGTTCCCACCGCCGACAAGATTTGCCCTCAGCGGGCGGTAGACCGCTTTCATTTCAAGAGCGCCGCTCGACGGCTCGCGGTTCGGATAAAAAAGACCGTCAACGCAGAAATTTCCGTCGTGCATAGGTTCGTTGTGATCGCCGCCGTAGGTGTATTTGTATTTTGCGTTTTCGTCATATACGGTGTGATCCGCCCATTCCCAGATACAGCCGCCCATAAACTGCTCATTTGTATAAAAATACTGCATAAATTCCTCAAGTCCGCCGGGACCGTTGCCCATTGCATGGGCGTATTCACAGAGGAATAGCGGCTTGCCTTTGTATTTTCTTCCTGCTTTTCCGTTGTATATCCTTCGGATAAGATTCGGGAAAGGATACATTTTTGAAATAATATCATATGCCCAACGCTTGCTGCGGTTTACGCCTTCATAATGAACGGGAATTTCCGGGTTCACTTTTTTAAGATAATTGTAGCATACGTCCTGGCATTTGTAGCCGCCCGATTCATTTCCGAGACTCCACATCGTAACCGACGGGTGGTTTTTATCCCTGCCATACATTCTTTTCACTCTGTCGAGATAATGATTCGCCCATTTTAAATCGTTGCTGAGCCTATTTGGATGATACGGGCCGGGTACTGCATAAAAGCCGTGCGTTTCTATATCCGCCTCTGCAATGACATAGAGCCCGTACAAATCGCACATTGTCATAAACGCAGGATCGGGAGGATAATGAGAGGTTCTCACCGCGTTGCAGTTATATTCCTTCATAAGGGCAACGTCTTTTTCAAGATCATCAATCCGAACCGCATAGCCCTTAGTCATATGCGTATCGTGATGATTTACACCCTTGATTTTAATAGGTTTGTCATTAAAAAGGAAAACTTCGCCATTAATTTTTATGTTTTTAAAGCCTATATAAGTGCGTACCGCTTCAATTTGTTCTCCGCCCTCGTACAAAACAAGTTCTGTTTCGTAAACCGTTGGTGTCTCCGCGCTCCACTCATCAATACGCAGAGCGCGGATGGTTGTTTCTTTTTGTTCTGACAGTTCGGTTTCAAACAGCACCTTTTCCCTGTTTGACGCTTTTATGCAGATATGAGCGGATTTTGAAAAAGCTCCATCAATTTTTATATGCAAATCGTAGCTTCCATCAATGTTTTTTGCAGGACGCAGAAGAAAATCGTTTATATAACTGTTTTTCTGCAAAGTGATATAGACATCTCTGAATATACCGTTTTCCCTGAACATATCCTGACATTCAAGATACGTTCCGTTGCTCCATTTGTAAAGAACGGCGAAAATTTCGTTTTCACCTTCAGCGGCAAACGGCGTTATGTCGAATTCCGCTGTATTGTGTGAACCCTCGCTATAACCTATATAGTGTCCGTTTAAGTACACGCAGAGAGCGCCTGCCGCTCCTAAAAATGTCAAAATACGGCGGTCGGCGGCGTCTTTAAAATTGACAGTTTTTCTGTAAATACCAACCGCAACATCCTCAGGAATGTTTGGAGGATTCTTCGGGAAAGGATACCTCATATTGATATATGCTATCTGATCGTAACCCGTTCTCTGCCACGTGCAGGGTATTTGAACTGAATTAAACGGCAGAATATCAGTATTCACCGTATCGGGAATCATACTGAGCTTTTCAAAATAAGCGAAATCCCAGTTTCCGCTCAGGCACATAACTCTGTCGGAAACATATCTTTCGTTTTTGTAATTACTTCTTTTCAGAGCAACAGTATTTGAAAAGGGAATAAAGTAACTGCGCTCAGGCATTTTGTTTTCCTCGTAAACAGAAAAATCGGAATGCAGGTTTCTTTTTATTTCATATTCCATTTTCATCACTCCCACAAACAAATAAAGTTTTTTGATGCAGTTTATTTTTAATTTATATTTATAATACCATTATTAATTGATGTTAGTCAATAAGCAAGCGAACGAAAATGATGTATATTTCTGTTGGCCTTTTTTTGTGTGTGCACATTCCTTTGCCGGTTTTATATCTTAATTTGTTCTTATCTCATAAAAAAGCAGCCGCATCAAGCGGCTGCCGTGTGTTAAAATATTGTATGATATTGATTACGCGTTCATAAAATTAATCGGCTTTTCTTTTACGCATATACGCAAAGGTAATGCTCAGGAGGACGCCGAAAGAAAAGGCAATAGAAAAAATCTCAATTACCATATTGTCATTAGCGCCTGTTGAAGGAGATTTTGAGGAATTGTTCTTATCTGCCGTTTTATTAGTGCTTTGAGCAGCAGAAACCGCGGCAGAATTTACAACCTCTTTAAAACCGCATAATTTGCAGGTTCTGACTTTCTTTCCGTCTTTTTCTTCCCAGTCGCCGAAGCTGTGACCGGTTGCTGAAATCTCTTCAGTCAGTTCTTCACCGCATACAGCGCAGGTTGATTTTTTTAAACCGTTTTCTGTGCAAGAAGATTCTTTAACCGTTTTCCATTCTCCCGGAGTATGCCCGAGAGCATTGATTTCTTCAGTCAATTCTTCACCGCATACAGTGCAGATTGATTTTCTTAAACCATTTTCCGTACACGAAGGCTCTTTAACTGTTTCCCATTCTCCAGGAGTATGTCCGAGAGCGGAAACGGTTTGTTTGGAAACAACAGTGCCGCAAACAGTGCATTTTTGTATTTTTTCGCCTTCTTCTGTGCAGTTAGCCGCTTTTATTTCCTCCCATTCGCCCGGAGTATGAGCAATCTTTGCAACGGAACGTGTCTCTGTTTCGCCGCATGAGCAGGAACGTGTTTCAACGCCTTCCTTTGTGCAGCTTGGCGGTGTAGTTAATTCCCAATCACTGAAACTATGCCCTTTTGCGGGAACAGTATTCTGCTCAATCAAAACGGTGCCGCAGACGGAGCAATGTGTTCCGGCTGTTTTTCCCGGCTGCGTGCAGGTCGGCTCGACTGCCGGATCGTTTACAACAGTGTGATCCTTTACGGGAACAGTGGTCTGCTCAATCAGAACAGTGCCGCAGACAGAGCAATGTGTTCCGGCTGTTTTTCCCGGCTGTGTGCAGGTTGGCTCAACTGCCGGATCGTTTACAACAGTATGATCCTTTTTTGGAATGGTTTCATCATATGTTTCTCCGCAAACAGAGCAGGTGAATGATTTTCTGCCTTCCTCGGTACAGGTCGCTTCCTTTTCTATTTTTGATTCGTATTCGTGTTCGTGTTCAACAGGAGAACTGTCAACAATTTTAAAGCTGATCGTTTTAACGCCCTTGAATTTGCCCATACCACTTATTTCAAGCGTTGCTGTTCCTTTGTTTGTATTGTTACTGTAAGAAAGCGTATAATCAACATTTTCCGTCATCGGAATACTGTTTTTGTAAGAAAGATGCGGTTTTGGAGCTATTTCATTACCTGTATATGCGTATTCCTCTTCGATTCCCGAAACAGTTACAATATCGGAAGCAACATCCTCTCTTTTAACGGTTATATCCTTGCTGACGCAGAAGTTCGGGTTTGATTTAATACATACACGCACAGTGGCTGTTCCTTCGCCCTCGGCAATAAACTCTCCGTTGTCACCTATTCTGATAGCAGCCGTATTGCTTGACTTGATTTCAAAATTATCCGACGATACGGAGCATTCTTTTCCTTCCCAGCCTTTATTATTGATGCCGTAATCAATGCTTCCTTTTTCACCGATCAACATATAGTCATCGTTCAATGAATCTATTGTAAAATTTCCGTAGAGTTCCATGCAGGATTTACTTACTTTAATGTCCTGTTTGGCTTTGGCAGTGCCGGATATGCTGGGAACCTTTGCCGATTCCTGAACACTGAAACATTGAACCCAATAGAATACGTTGCTGCTGTCGATAAAGCAGGCGATTCCGATTGATTTGCTGTCACTGCTCAAAATATTGTCTTTATGACCGATGGAGTCCATCCATCCCTGAACAACCGAATCCGGTGTAGTGTAAGCCGCAGCAATGTTTTCTCTGTTCAGCTTCGGAGAAACGGTGCTGCATTCGGTGCCGTCGGGACGTGTGTGTTCAAAATAAATTGCTATTTCCGCTGCTCTTATTTCCGCTGCTTTTACAAGTTCCTCATCAAGCGTTAGAGCAGGCAGATCCATTTTTTGCCTTTCCAGATTTACAAGGCGAAGAACTTCATTTACATTTGTATAATTGTAAGTGCCCTCAATGCTGAGCGTGCAGGTTTCTTCTGCCAACGCAGTCATATCTATACCTGCGGTGATGCTCAAAAGAATCACAAAAGATAACAATAAACTTAAAACTTTTTTCATAAAACCACTCCTAAATTATTATATAAACTATTATAAAGATTCAGGCTTTCCTTGTCAATATATTTGTTGAAATCCGTCAATCAGTATGTAAATAAATAATTTTGCCTGCGGAATATTTTAAGTTCTTTTAAGTCCTCGTCTATTGTGATGCTTTTTTCCTTTAGCGGTTTTATAAAATCCCCCAAATAATCATAATATGTCGATTAAATGGCAGCATACACTTAAAACGATATTGGCGAATAAGACGCAGCGAAAAAAATACGACTATATAATTTTATAAATAAATTCGGAGGTGGATATGAAAAAACGATTATCTGTTTTGTTGACCGCATGGATACTAATTTCTTCATTGCCGTTTGTTGGAATTTCCGCCGACTGAAATTGAAATTATGTTAAGCGGAACACAATCTGCCCTGCGGTCAAATATCGCCAAACAGACAGCTTTCAATAAATTACGGAGTAACCTCAAAGGATGCCGCTGCCTGTTCAGGAGCGTATCTGATTTATACGGACAAAAGCGGAGCAGACAGCCTAATTTACAGCAAAGCGTTTAACGGATTAAAAATGAGCAGAAGCGGTTTTATGCTTCTGCTCAAAAATATTATCGGTATTAAATTTTCCGATTACTGTCTGCGTGGGCGGCGGTCCGAACGTCCTCCGTCTCTGCGAGGCTTTCTCGGGCCATCGTCAATATCGTTTTCGGGAGTCATTCCCTCAAGCTCAATGAGAGCGTCTCTCCTTGAAAGATTGATTCTGCCCTGGTCGTCTATCTCGATACATTTAACAATGATTGAATCGCCGACATTAACAACGTCTTCAACCTTTTCGGTTCTCTTTACATCGAGCCTTGAGATATGAACGAGTCCCTCCTTGCCGGGGGCTATCTCAACAAACGCGCCGAAGTTCATAATTCTTGTTACAACTCCGTTGTAGAATGCGCCGACCTCGGGATCGGTTGCGATAAGATTGACAACTTCAAGAGCGCCCTTGCATTTTTCAACGTCAATACCGCTGATAAATACTCTTCCGTCCTCTTCAATGTCAATCTTGCAGTCAAATTCTGCCTGGATTTCCTGAATAACCTTGCCGCCCTTGCCGATAACGTCGCCGATTTTGTCGGGGTCAATCGTAAGCGTAAGCATTTTCGGAGCATATTTTGAAAGTTCCTTGCGCGGCTCGCTGATAACGGGAAGCATAATCTCATCAAGAATATAATTTCTTGCTTTGTTTGTTTTTGCAAATGCCTCCTTGATGATTTCAGGAGTAAGACCGTGTACTTTGAGATCCATCTGGATTGCCGTGATGCCTTTTTTTGTTCCTGCGACCTTGAAATCCATATCTCCGTAGAAATCCTCAAGTCCCTGAATGTCAACCATTGTCATAAAGTCGCCGTAAACGCCTTCATCGCCTGTGATGAGTCCGCAACTGATGCCGGCAACAGGAGCTTTAATCGGAACGCCCGCGGCCATAAGAGAAAGCGTTGAACCGCAGATGGAGCCTTGAGATGTTGAGCCGTTAGAGGAGAGCACCTCGGAAACAACACGGATACAATAGGGAAATTCATCAACAGAGGGAAGCACCGGAACAAGCGCCTTTTCAGCAAGTGCGCCATGACCGATTTCTCTTCTTCCCGGTCCTCTTGACGGTCTTGTTTCTCCTACGCTGAATGACGGGAAATTATAGTGATGAATATATCTTTTTTCGGTCTGCTCATCAAGACCGTCGAGAAGCTGGCAGTCGCTCATCGGACCGAGTGTGGTAACGGAAAGAACCTGCGTTTGACCGCGTGTAAACATTCCTGAGCCGTGCGCTCTTGCAAGCAAATCTATTTCGGCATTGAGCGGACGGATTTCGTCAATTCCTCTGCCGTCGACACGCTTATGCTCGTCTTTGAGCCATGCGCGGACAACGTGCTTCTGAACAAGATAAAGAATCTCATCAAGTTTTTCCTCACAGCCTTCAAAACGCTCATTGAATTTTTCGTGAACTGCCGCATATATGGGAAGCAAAGCTTCATCGCGTACAAGTTTGTCGTCTGTATCAAGAGCCTTTTTGACATCTTCTATGCAGAATTCCTCAATCTCCGCCATGATTTCGGGATCCGGGTTTGATGATTCATAGCTGAATTTTGGTTTGCCGATTTCATCGACAATCCCCTGTATAAAGCGAACCATTTTTTTGTTTTCCTCGTGCCCTGCCATAATGGCATCAAACATAAGGTCGTCTTCTATTTCGTTGCCGCCTGCTTCGATCATTGCAACAAGGTCTGCTGTTGAAGCAACCGTAAGTGTGAGGTCGGTTTTTGCTCTCTGTTCAAGAGTGGGATTGAGAACAATTTCGCCGTCGACAAGACCGACATTTACAGACGAAATCGGACCGTCCCACGGTATATCGGAAACGGCGATAGCAGCCGATACGCCTACCGCGGCGGTAATTTCAGGCGAACAGTCCGGATCAACAGACATAACTGTCGCAACAACCGAACAGTCATTTCTTAAATCTTTCGGGAAAAGCGGACGGATGGGTCTGTCTATGCAACGGCTTGTAAGAATAGCCTTTTCGCTTGCTCTGCCTTCGCGGCGGAGGAATGAACCGGGAATTCTGCCTACGGAATACATTTTTTCCTCGTAATCAACCGAAAGAGGGAAAAAATCGATACCCTCCCTTGGCTTTGCCGATGCCGTAACGGTGCAAAGTACCTGGGTTTCACCATAGCTTGCAAGAAATGCGGCGTTTGCGAGTCCCGCCATTTTGCCGGTTTCAAGTGTAAATTTCCGTCCGGCAAATTCCGTTTCCCAAATTTTGTAATTTTTGAAGAACATAATTTTACCTCTCTTTAAAAAATTTTTATATCAAAGGAGGTGCAAATAGTAATAAATTCAGCATATAATTCAGTTTATATGTTCAATTTACTACTATATTCACCCTCCGTTTGATTACGTTGAATGATGAAAAGCAGACGGTAATTTATGCCGTCTGCTTTCGGTTATGGTTATCTGCCGAGTGTATCACGGATACCAAGCTTTGCGATAAGAGTACGGTATCTTTCAATATCACTCTTGTAAAGATAGGCAAGAAGATTCCTTCTGTGACCTACCATTTTGAGAAGACCTCTGCGTGAGTGATTATCTTTCTTATGAATCTTGAGATGAGCGGTAAGCTCATTGATTCTTGTTGTAAGAACGGCAATCTGAACCTCGGGAGAGCCGGTGTCATTCTCGTGAGTGGCATATTCCTTGATAATAGCCTGTTTTTCTGCCTGTGTCATTTTTTCACCTCATTTAATAAATCTTTGCGCGATTTGCGGAAAACACAGAAACGGGAAAGGTAAATCTCCTGCGGAGCTTGCACCCGAATCCGAGTAATCCGTACTCGGCAGATGAATTATATCACATTAAACTATATTTGTAAAGTAAAATTTTTACATATTATTGTCAAACCGACTGACGCAGTTTTTGCTACGCTTGATTTACTTCTGAAAATCTGTTACCATAACATATGCCGCAGAGATAATCCACGCAGCATCAATACATAGTGTATTATACTTTAGGGGTAAAAATTCATCGGAAACAGAGGAATGCTTAATTTGAACGTAAATGTTTATGATTTTGACAATACGATATACAGAGGCGAGACCCTCGTTGATTTTGTTCTTTACTATATGAAGCGCGATATAAAAATCTGGAAATATGTTCCCGGACTTGTCAGAATTGCATTTAAGGACGCGTTTCATCTTTTTACCGTTCAGGAGGCTATAGAGGCGTATGCCGCATTTCTTGAGGGATATTACGTGAATACCGGCGATGTAAGCGATAGCGTTGTTGATTTCTGGAATAAAAATGAAAGAAAAATAAAGCCGTGGTATGAAACGGTCCGCAGAGACAGCGATATAATTGTTTCGGGAACGACGGATTTTATACTTGATGAAATAATGAAAAGAATGAATATAAAAAACTATGTCGGATCAAGCATAGACAAAAAAACGGGAAAATTCACGCGGTTGTGCTTTCTTGAAAACAAGGTCAAAATTTTCAGGGAGCTTTATCCCGAAGCGCATATAGAAAATTTTTATACGGATTCGATGAACGATAAGGCAATGATGGATATTTCCGATAATGTGTTTCTTGTTAAAGGGGAAAAAATAACGAAAATTAAATAAAGAAAGATGCTTCGGTGTCAAAATAATTGACAACTTGTCGAATTTTGTGTATAATCTTCCCTTGAATGTGAATAATTTTCACAATGTGTGTAATTATCACAATGAGGGGATTTGTTATGGAACGGGACACCGCAAAGAAAATTTTTTCCTTAAGACTTAAGGAATTACGGAGTAAGGCCGGACTTAAGGGAAGAGAACTTGCAGAAATAACGGGAATAGATCATGATAATCTTAAAAAGTATGAAAGCGGCGCCAATATTCCGAAGTTTGACACGATGATCAAGCTTGCCGATTTTTTCGGTGTATCCGTTGATTATCTTTTGGGCAGGGAGGAAGTATATGCTTTTGAAGCAGAGCGTTATGCCGAAAAAAACAACGGTGCATTTGTTCTGAGAACGCCGGAAAGCGTATATGTGACCCAGAAAAATGATATGGGAGACCTCTCAGATGTCAGCAAGCTTACTGATCTTGAAATTATGTTGATACGCAAGCTAAGGCATTTGAGTGGCGAGGACAGAAATGATGTTATTGATTACATCAGCAAAAAAAAGGACAAATGACCGGGAATGTAAGCTTTCTGTTTTTATTTGAATCTATTATGTAAATCGAAAACACCCACTGAGGCTTCTTTAACCAAGAGCCGCAGTGGGTTTCTTTATGTGTGCTTTAATAATTTTTAAATCAAACTGTGTAACTAAAATTCATAAAGGCGCTTTGCATTTTCTGCAGTTATATCAAGCAGCTTCTGTGCAGTTATTCCGAGATGCTCTCCTATTTTTTCGGCAATGTATGGAATCAAAGAAGAATCATTTCGCTTCCCTCTGAACGGTTCCGGTGCAAGATACGGGCAGTCCGTTTCCAAAACAAGTCGCTCAAGAGGAATGGAATCGACCACTTCAAGGCTTTTCCGCGCGTTTTTGAATGTTGTAACTCCGTTTAAACCGATATACATACCAATTTTGATTATTTCCTTAGCCATTTCCGCCGAGCCTGAAAAGCAGTGAAGAACACCTTTCGGTCTGATTCTTTTCAAAATTTCAAGTGTGTCGCCATGCGCTTCGCGGTCATGGACGATAACGGGCATACCGAGGCTTTTGGCAAGCTCCGTTTGCGCCGTAAAAAACGTTTTTTGAATTTCTTTATCGCTGTTCATCCAGTGGTAATCAAGTCCGATTTCGCCTATTGCAGCGCATTTTTTATGAGTGGTAAAACGCTTTATCGTATCTATATCCTCAAGGCTCGCGCCGTTCAGATTTTCCGGATGAAACCCTGCTGCAAAATAGATATAATCGTATTTTTCGGATAACTCCATATTGAACGCGGTTGTTTTAATATCACATCCGCAGCTTACCGCAAAGGATACTCCCCGACGGGGAAGCTCTTTCAAAAGAGTGTCTCTGTCGGGGTCGAATTTTTCATCGTCATAGTGGCAGTGTGTGTCGAAAATATTATTATACATAATCACCTGAGTTGAGTACCCGGCTCAAAGCCGTCTGCAAACATAACCTTTACGCCGCCGTCAGCAGTGTCTCCCGCAAGCAGCATACCGTTGCTCATTTCACCGCAGAGCTTTGCAGGTTTTAAATTTGCAACAATAATTACTGTTTTCCCTATAAGCTCCTCAGGCTTATACCACGGAGCGATACCGGAAACAATCTGGCGTGGCTTTGACGAGCCGTCGTCAACTTGAATTTTAAGAAGCTTTTTTGCTTTTTTTATCGGCTCGCATTCAATAACTGCAGCCGCTCTTAATTCTACCTTTGAAAAATCGTCAAACGTTATTTCGGTAAGTCCTTCGGGTTCTGTTTTTATCTTCGTTGCTGCCTTGTCTGTCTGATTCTTGATAAGAGCGTTCAGCTCATCTATTTCCTTTTCAACGTCAATTCTCGGGAAAAGAGCAGGTCCTCTCTTAACAGTAACATTGGGGGAAAGAACACCAAAGACTGCTGCATTTTCATATGTGATCAGTGACTTTTCCGCGCCGATCTGCTCCCATACGGCAGGCATTGTTGACGGCATAAAGCAAGAGAGAAGAGTGGTGCTTACGCGTATTGTTTCAAGGAGGTTATAGAGAACACTGGCGAGCCGAGCCTTTTTGCTTTCGTCCTTGCCGAGTATCCACGGCGTTGTTTCGTCTATATATTTGTTCGCTCTGGAAATGACCTTGAATATTTCCGCAAGCGCGTTATTGAGTTGCGTTTCATCAATATAATAATCAACCTTATCGCGAAGAGAGGTTACCATATCTATAAGCTCGCTGTCGATTTCCTCAACTTCGCGTTCTGTCGGAAGCGTGCCGCCGAAATACTTTTCCACCATGGCAACGGTTCTGGAAACGAGATTTCCGAGGTCGTTTGCAAGGTCGGAGTTTATTCTGTTTATCATAATTTCATTGGAAAAAGAACTGTCTGCTCCGAGTGCCATTTCTCTGAGAATATGATACCTTATTGCGTCACTGCCGTATCTTTCTCCCAGCACGAAAGGATCAACCACATTTCCTATTGATTTGGACATTTTTTGACCGTTGAACGTTATCCAACCGTGAACTGCAAGGTGCTTCGGAAGAGGAAGCTCAAGCGCCATAAGCATTGCCGGCCAGATAATGGCGTGAAAGCGCATAATATCCTTTGCAACCATATGAACGTCGGCTGGCCAGAATTTGTCATAATCATTGAATGAGTCGTTCTGATAACCGAGCGCGCTGATATAGTTTGAAAGAGCGTCTATCCATACATAGACAACATGATTTTTGTCAAAGGTTACGGGAATACCCCATGTGAATGAAGTTCTTGAAACGCACAAATCCTCAAGGCCGGGTCTTATAAAATTATTGACAAGTTCGGTCGCCCTTGATTTTGGCTGCAAATAATCTGTTTCGGTGAGAAGCTTTTCAATTCTGTCCGCAAAGGGCGACATTTTGAGAAAATACGCCTCCTCTGATGCGTCGATAACATCTCTGCCGCATTCGGGGCATTTGCCGTCGACAAGCTGGCTCTCCGTCCAGAAGCTCTCGCATGGAGTGCAGTATTTTCCCGTGTATTTTCCTTTGTAAATATAACCCCTGTCGTATAGTTCTTTAAATATTTTCTGAACGGACTCGATGTGATAATCGTCTGTCGTTCTGATATATCTGTCATAGCTGATGTTCATATAGCTCCAGAGCTTTTTGAAAGTTTCAACTATTTCGTCAACATATTCCTTGGGTGTTACGCCTTTTTCCGCAGCTTTCTGCTCAATTTTGAGCCCGTGCTCGTCTGTTCCCGTAAGAAACATAACATCTTTTCCCTGAAGACGCTTGTATCTCGCGATGGAATCGCAGGCAACGGTTGTATAGCAGTGACCGATATGCGGATTGCCGGACGGATAATAAATCGGTGTGGTAATATAAAATTTTTCTTTTTCTGCCATAATGTATTCCTCCTTAATAAACAAGGCAAGCGTGCTTTGCCGTCTCAAATTCAGTTTGAACTTCATCTCGGTTATTATTCCCGTATTATCGGTAACGGCTGACTTCCCAATTGTCAGATCATCGACGCGGCGTCCCTGTCAAGCATAAGGGTTACGTCTGTGTGAAACTGCAAAACAGAGGCAGGACACATAGGCGTTACGTTGCCGTTTAAAACCTGCTTTATTGCATACGCCTTTTTTTTGCCGAGTGCGATTATAAGAATCTTTTTCGCGAGCATTATTGAGCCGATTCCCATAGTTACCGCCCTTGTCGGAACTTCGTTGGGAGAATTGAAAAAACGGCTGTTGTCCATTACAGTGCTTTCCTTAAGCTCAACAATATGACTCCAGCGCTGAAAGCAGTCGCTCGGCTCATTGAAAGCAATGTGACCGTTTGAGCCTATGCCGAGAAGCTGAATATCTATTCCGCCTGCCGCTTTTATTTTCTTTTCGTAATCATCACATTCTTTCTGTAAATCCGAAGCGTTTCCATTCAGAAAATGTATGTTTTCAGGCGGGATGTTGATATGCCTGAAAAGGTTTTCATTCATAAACGAGTGATATGAATTTTTATCGTTTATATCTAGATCCACATATTCGTCAAGATTGAATGTTGTAACTTTTGAAAAATCTATAACGCCCTTTTTGTATAGCTCGGACATCTGCCTGTAAGGCTTGAGCGGTGTTGAGCCTGTTGCAAGCCCGAGAACCGAGTCGGGTTTTTGGAGTACCTGACCGCACATATAATTTCCTGCGGCAATTCCTATCTGTTCCTCGTTATCATAAATAAGTACGTTCATTGAATTCTCCTTAAGCTTTGCGGAAATATTTAGTAATAATAGTATTATAAATTGTCGGTTCTGTCAATTATTTCACCGTTTTTGGCTGAAATTATTTTGGATGCAGTTGCAAACAGAACAAGGAAGCCGACTGTTCCTGCCAGCGCCCCGGCTGTATCAATTCCCCAGTCGCCTATGCGGCAGGCTCTGCCCTCTACAAAAAGCTGGTGAATCTCGTCCGTAACCGCATATAAAGACGTGAAGAGTATTGATAAAAACGGGTGCAATCTTTTTGTCCGGCAGTGAAGCGCAAGGTTAAACAGGAACGCAAGTCCCGCGAATTCAAGAAAATGTGCGCTTTTTCTCACGATGAAGTCGGTAAAAAGATTATCCCCGAAAATTCTTTGCAGAATACCCAGCAGAGTACCGCTCTGCGCGGCGGATTCATCAGCCGTGCGTGCAGAAAAACAGAATATCGCTGTCATACAGGCGGCTACGGATACCCAGCACAGTAACTGTTTAATTTTTTCTCGTTGCATATGCAAAGCACACCCTTCCCGAGCCGGGATGAAACAGAACTCCGCTTACCCCTTTTGCACTCGCATAGTAGCGCGATTCGTAAAAGAGGGGAGTATAACAGTACGATTCAACCAGTTTTTCTTCACAGGATCTGCACGCATCGGCAAGGCTTTGCGCATTGGAAGACCGCGCGGCGTCAAGCGCAGAAGAAAAATCATCTGTTATAAACGAGGTGATATTTCTGTCCGTAAATGTCTGTAAAAAAGAGACCGGACTGGATGCGTCAGCCGTAAAGGGATAAAGCGCAATGTCGTATTCACCTGAATTGACCGCGGCTTTCACTTCGCTCTCAGGCTTTGTTTCCAGAACAAGTGAAAATGAAATTTTCTTGTTCTTATCAGCATTTGATATAGCACCGATGCTGCTTTGCACCCCTTGCAGGAGCAGTTTTGCAATATCCTCCATATTGTCGGGTGCAAGCACAGTTATGTCGATGGTATATATTGAAGTTGCCTCAACCGCCGTTTTCCAAAGTTCAACCGCTTTCTGAGAATCGCCCTTTTCGTTTACATCATATTGGCAGTCGGTATACGGCTTCCCCTGAACGGTGCATGACGGCGGAATAAATCCGTGCGCGTCCGTAAGGTATGGATAGTCGGTGAGGTCAGGCCTCGATAATGCGAGTGAAAAGGCGTGGCGTGCGTCAGCGGCGGCAAGAATACCGTCTGCTGAATTTATGACAAGCGCCCATGTTGTGTTGCTGTAAGGTACAAGTGCAATGCCGCTCTTTTTGTCTATTTCAGTGCTTTCGTAACCTCTGATATATGCCGCGTCGTAATAACCGCTTTTCAGAAGCTCGGAAAGGCTTGCGTCTTCATCAACAATTTTAAGTGTAAGATCTGTTGCCGAGGCAGGGGATACGCCGCTGTACGAAGAATTTTTTTTCAGGATATAGGACTCGTCAAGAACGTACGTCAGCGTGAACTGACCGTTAAAAAGAGTGTATTCAAGAGAAAGTCCGTATCTGCCGTTGGTAGCATAGAAAAATTCCTCGTTGCAGGGCATTGCGACGGCCGTTGACAGCGTCTGAAGAAAGCCGCTGTCAGGAGAAGAAAGACGTATCTGCAATGTGTAATCGTCAATAACTCGGACTCCCAGCTCCGATTTGTCGCGAATTCCCGCATTGATGTCAGGTGCGTTTTCTATACCCGATATTGTGGAATAAAGGGGACATTGAGTAGTTGAATCGGCGGCTCTTTGGAGCGCAAAGGCAAAGTCATGAGCAGTGATTTCGGGATTGTATTCTTCTCCCATACGCGCTTTGATTTTTTCGGTTATGCTCCATCTGAGACCTTGTTTAAGATAAAATGTGTAAGTAAGCTGATCGTCGCTGATTTGCCAAGAAGTGGCACAGCCTTTGAGTATGTTGCCCTCATCGTCTGTTCGGACAAGTCCCTCAAAGCAGTTTTCCGCGAAAAGAAATTCATCGGTCGTCGAGGCAACCTGAGGATCGTAGCTGTTTATGTTTCCGCCGAAAGGATAAATCAAATCAATTTTTTCTTTATCTGAGCCGCAGCCCGTGAAAATGGCTGCAAGTAGAAGAACGCTCAGTAATATACTGAAAATCTTTTTCATTGTTAATCACCGTTAATCACCGGAAATTTTAATTACCATATTATAACAGATTTTAACAACTTTGAAAAGAGCAAAATTTTGTAAGAAAAAAACAGTATCAGGTCATCATTTGAAACACCCGGATAAGCATAACAAAAAGTTTTCCATTTTTATAAAAATATATAGAATTATTTCTTGACAAGGTAATAATTTGATATTAAAATAGATGCACATTTTATAATGGCAAAGGTTGTGTTTTCGGCAGTATGATGCTTTTTTATGAAGCAAAAAAACTGCAGGAATTCCGGCTGATTGCGGCACAAAACGCCTTTTTGCAGTAAATCAAAAGAAACGGAGTGATTACCTGTATGGTAAATGTGAAGGACGTCCAACTCGGTACGACTACACGAAAGAGCTTTGCAAAAATCAATGAGGTTATGCCTATGCCGAATCTTATTGAGGTGCAGAAGAAGTCTTATCAGTGGTTTCTTGACGAAGGACTCGAAGAGGTTTTCCGCGACATCGGTTCGATTACTGATTATTCGGGAAATCTTATCCTTGATTTCATTGATTACACAATGGATGAAGACCCTAAATACACTATTGCTCAGTGCAAAGC
>CANPXD010000008.1 GCA_947585615.1 uncultured Clostridia bacterium | reverse complement strand
GCACATTCGACGAAAACATCGAAAAAATCACGCTCGTCATAAACGACTGCCGCCTGCCTGTCGGAATAACAATGTTGACGGCTCAGTATTACACCGAGAACACGTCTATGCTTTCCGACAGCGAACTTGAAAGCCTTGCGAAATCGGAGCTTGAAAAGAAAAAGGAACAGGAACTTAAGGATTGTGAAATTCTCAACGAAAACATAACCGTTGAATCAGACGACAACGGTTGCGTTATAACAGACAGCTATTCCTGTATCCGCGACATCGGCGTTCAGACCGAAATTTTATTCGACAGCGAATAATTCCTTGAAACGCATTTCAATCTATGATAAAATAAAGCAAATTAAAAATGAAGGAGGCGTTTTATATGCAAATGACTTTCCGCTGGTTCGGAAGCGGTCTTGACAAGGTTACGCTTGCGCAGATAAGGCAGATTCCGAACGTAAAAGGCGTTGTGCCCGCGCTGCACGATCTTCCTGCCGGCGAGCTTTGGGAAAAAGACAGAATCCGCGCAATGCACAGGGAAATCACGGACGCCGGGCTTTCTATGGAATGTATTGAAAGCGTAAACGTTCACGAGGACATAAAGCTCGGTGCTCCGTCACGAGACCGATATATTGAAAACTATATACAGACAATTAAAAATCTTTCCGAGGTCGGCGTAAAATGTATTTGTTATAATTTTATGCCCGTTTTTGACTGGACAAGAACAGACCTTTATATGCCGATGGACGACGGCTCGTCCTGTCTTTGTTACGACGGAAAGCAGGTCGAGGGCAAATCTCCGGAAGATATGTTCAGGGAAATAGACAGCAACTCAAACGGTTTCGCAATGCCCGGCTGGGAAAGCGAAAGAATGGGAGAAATAAAGGAACTTTTCGCGAAATACCGCGGCATAACTTCAGAGGATCTCTGGAAAAATCTCAAATATTTTCTCGAAGCCATCATCCCGACCTGCGAGGAGACGGGAATCAAAATGGCAATTCATCCTGACGATCCGCCATGGGGAATATTTGGACTGCCGAGAATCATAACAGGCAAAGACGCTCTTAAAAGGCTGCTTTCGTCAGTTCCGAGTGAATGCAACGGCATAACGCTCTGCACAGGCTCTCTCGGCGCGAGTCCGGAAAACAATGTCGCTGAAATTATACGCGACCCCGAAATCGGAAAAAGAATCTATTTTGCACACCTGCGCAATGTTTCCATTAACAATCAGTGGTTCAACGAAACGGCGCACGAAAGCGCCTCAGGCTCGCTCGATATGTATGAAATAGTCTGCGCGCTTCTTGACGCGGGCTTTGACGGCTATATCCGACCCGACCACGGCAGAATGATATGGGGCGAGGTCGGCAGACCGGGCTACGGTCTTTACGACCGGGCGCTCGGCGTCTGCTATCTGAACGGATTGTGGGAAGCCGCGGTAAAAAACAGAAAGGATAAATAAAAATATGCTTCATGAAAATTTAAAAGGCAGAGTTGCCGTTGTAACAGGAGGCGGAGGCGTTCTCTGCCGCGCATTTGCAAAAACGCTTGCCGCTCAGGGCTGCCGCGTTGCCGTTCTTGATTTAAACGAGAAGGCGGCACAGCAGTGCGCGGATGAAATAACATCATCCGGCGGAGAAGCGGTCGCAGTCGGTTGTAATGTGCTTGACGCCGAATCTATGCAGAAAGCAAGGGACATTGTTGCCGAAAAGCTCGGCACCTGCGACATTCTTCTCAACGGCGCGGGCGGAAACAATCCGAAAGGTACAACAACAAAGGATACTCTTGAAAAAACAGACCTTATTCAAAAAGAAGAGCACATAAAAACCTTTTTTGATCTCGACCCCGACGGAATAAACTTTGTTTTCAGTCTCAACTTTCTCGGAACGCTGATACCCACGCAGATTTTTGCGCGCGATATGGTCGAAAAGAACCATGCCTGCATCGTTATGATAACATCTATGAACGCATACAGACCGCTTACACGAATTCCCGCATACTCCGCCGCAAAGGCGGCCGTTAAGAACTTTACGGAATGGATGGCCGTTCACTTTGCCCCGATGGGAATCAGGGTAAACGCAATCGCTCCCGGCTTTTTCTCTACAAAGCAGAATGCTTCCCTGCTCTGGAACGAAGACGGCTCTCCGACAGAGAGAACAGGCAAAATTCTCGCCGCAACGCCTATGAACCGCTTCGGTGAGCCGCAGGAACTTGACGGAACGCTGCTCTTCCTGTGCGACGAGGCATACAGCGGCTTCATTACGGGAGTAAACATTCCCGTTGACGGCGGCTTCAACGCCTATTCCGGAGTGTAAAATCATATAAAAATGTAAGGAGTTGTCTCAGAAAAAGCTGAGGCAGCTCCTATTTGTTTAGAGCCGCTTGCAAGACACCCCGGTTCTATCGGAGGGAAAGACGTTTTAGTAAAAATAAAACCGACTGGCTGCAAGCAAGGCGAGCGTGTAGAAAACCTCCAAGTGCAGCAGCTTCACGAAATCACAGCCAAATGAAAAATTCGGATCATTTCGGAAAACGTTGCCTACTTGGTTTTGCACGTATGCGTTCACAGAATGAAGCAAACAGAAACGGTTTGGCATCCGCGCCGCTGAAATACAGGAGGTTAAAAACAGGATAAAAAAGGATGGAAATTATGAAATAAAAACATCGTTTCCGTTTTTCGCACTCTGCGACGTGTAGAAATTTTTTTGGACTTTTTTATAAGCTGACAGGGACTGACCAAACGGTCAGTCCCTGTAAATTGAATATGATTAATAATTTTCGGGCTTGTATTCCTTTTTGCCCTCGGGTGTATCGCGGAAATACTGAGTAAAGGGTTTAAACCGCTCCTTTTCCTCCCAGATTTCCTTTGCTCTCGGCGCCCAGTTTTTCGCGTATGCGTCGCATTTGGAGCAGAGAACTTCGGCGCTTTCCTCAAACAACGGAGTAGTCGATTTTGCTCCGCTCCGTTCAACCATTTTACGCAGCGCCTGCGGATTTTCGAGCATCGGGCAAGGGCGGAGCATATTTCTGTTGAACGGCTGTCCTTTGTAATATTCCTTGAAAAGCGTTGAATTGAGGCATTCAAGGATTGATTTTTCGCGTATGTTTGCGTCTGAATAATGAATAAAGACGCACGGCTCGGCGTCGCCCTCGGAATTGATATGGAAATAATTCCTTCCGCCCGCAATGCAGCCGCCGACAAATTCAGCATCGTTCTGAAAATCAACCGTGAATATCGGCTTGCCCTTTTTTTCGTCGCGTTTTTCCCTTATTCTGCGGTAGACGGTTTCACGCTGTTCAGGGGTAAGGAGAAGCGATGTGTCCGCCGTTGTGCCGACAGGCATATAGTGAAAATACCACATATATTTTGCGCCGAGTGCAATCATTTTATCATAGAATTCATCCGATGTAACGGCGTCGTAGTTTTTGCTTGTGTAGCAAACGGATGTACCGAAAAGACAGCCGTGCTTTTTGAGCAGTTCCATTGCCCTGACTGTGTTCTCATACGCGCCGTCTCCGCGGCGGTCGTCGTTCGTCTGCTGTGTTCCCTCTATTGAGAGCGCCAGACCGAAATTTCCGCAGCGAAGCAAATCTCTGCAAAATTCCTCGTCAACAAGCGTTCCGTTTGTAAAGGCAAGAAAAAGGCAGTCGCTGTTTTCAAGCGCGAGCGTTATTATATCCTTTTTGCGGATAAGCGGCTCGCCGCCTGTAAACATAAAGAAATGTGTTCCAAGCTCCTTGCTTTCTCGTATGATCTTTCTCATCTCGTCAAGCGTCAGATTGGATCGGTAGCCGTATTCAGCCGCCCAGCATCCTTTGCATTTAAGATTGCAGGCGGAGGTTGGGTCGAGCAGAATCACCCACGGAATATTGCAGTGAAGCTCGTTTCTTTTTCTTCTGAGAGTCGATGTCCCGTCAAGACCGAGGTCAATGGCAAAAGTCAATGCGGCTCTGCGGAACAAATTCCTGTCTATATCCCTGAGACCGTCAAAAAGGTATTTATGCCAGATGTTCCCGCTGTCGGAAATAATATCTATCGGCTTTGTAAAGGTGCTTTCGGGATACATTTTTCCGGCAAATTTTTTGCCGAGCTTAACAAGGCGCAGCATATTGCGCTGCGGATTTCTGTATGTGTATCTGAAAAGTCCGTTACCTATACCGTGCAGCATTTTACTTCTTAATGAAGCCATATCTAACCTCTCTTAAAGAAAATAATAAGTTTACAACAGTGCGCTCACATTGATTCGGGAGCGCTGATTTTAAGCATAGTAAGTATGTTTCGGATGGTGTTTTTGACAGCTGTGCAGAGAAAGAGCCTTGCCTGCATAAGACTTTCGTCCTCAACCATCACGCGCTTTGCATTGTAAAATTTGTGGAAAAGCGTTGCAAGCTCTATGACATAATGGGTGATTTTTGCGGGATTGTAGGAATTTGCAGCCGCAATGATTTCGTCCGTAAGTGCTGAAAGATGGCGGATAAGTTCTGTTTCCTCATCGGAGTCGAGCCTATCCAGCTCCTCATCGGTCACATCGCGCGGAATTACACCTTCTGCCTGTGCCTTTTTCAATATGGAGCAGATGCGCGCGTGCGCATACTGAACATAGTAAACGGGATTCTGACTTGTTTCGCGGACTGCTAAATCCAAATCAAAATCAAAATGCGAGTCCGGCTCGCGGAGATTGAAGAAGAATCTTGCCGCGTCTACGGGAACTTCATCAAGGAGCGTGGTAAGCGTTATCGCTTTTCCCGAACGCTTTGAAAGCTTTATTGCTTCGCCGTCCCGGACAAGATTGACCATCTGCATGATAACGCAGTCGAGGCGTGACGCGTCTATGCCGAGAGCGGTGAGCGCCGCTTTCATACGCGGCACGTAGCCGTGATGATCCGCGCCAAGAACGTCGACCGCCCTGTCAAAGCCCCTTGTTACGAGCTTGTTGTAGTGATAAGCAATGTCCGGAACAATATAGGTCGGAAGTCCGTTTGAGCGGATAAGCACTATATCCTTGTCGTTTCCGAAATCAGACGCTCTGAACCAGAGAGCGCCGTCCTGCTCATAGGTTACCCCGGCATCCTTCAGCTTATTGATAAATTTTTGAACGGAGCCGTCCGCGTGAAGCGTACTTTCCCTGAACCAGAGATCGTATTTGATTCTGTACTGAAGAAGGTCGCGTTCAAGTCCGTCTATGTTTTTTGGGAGCGCGTAATCAACAAGCGCCTTTCTGCGCTCCTCAGACGGCACGTGAACATAGCTGTCACCGTGTTCCTGCGCAAAGGCTTTTGCATGCTCGGTTATATCCGGCCCGAGATATGCGCCTTCGGGCATTTCAACACTGCCGTCAAAAAGCTGAAGATAACGCGCTTCGAGAGATGAAGCGAATTTTTCAATCTGATTCCCGGCGTCATTTACATAAAATTCGCGGTGCACCTCATAACCTGCATACTCAAGAACAGAGGAAAGGCAGTCGCCTATTGCGCCGCCGCGCGCGTTTCCGATGTGCATGGGGCCTGTTGGATTTGCCGAAACAAATTCAACAACAATCCTTTTGCCCTTGCCAAAATCGGATTTTCCGTACTGATCACCCTTTGCGGCAACGTCTTTGAGAATTTCGGTGTAATAACGGCGCGACAGATAGAAATTGAGAAATCCGGGGCCTGCAACCTCAACCCTCTCAAAGAGTGTGCCCTTTAAATCTATATTTTTAACAATGCACTCGGCAATTATTTTAGGGGCTTTTTTAAAAGCTTTTGCGCCCGCAAGCGCGGTATTTGCCGAAAAATCTCCGTTTGCGCTGTTGGCAGGCTTTTCTATGTTGAAATCGGGCAAAGGCTCACACGGCAGCTCTCCGTTTGCAACTGCTCTGCCCAAAGCCTCGATGATTTTTTCTCTTAATGCAGCCTGCGTCTGTTTAACCAATAAAGACATTTTTTTACTTCCTTAATTAATGATTTTTGCTGTATATCATATTGACCGTGTTCTTAGATGTGACGGAGCCGTTTATATCAATATCGTATCTGAAAGTAAAGCTGCCGCCGTTTTCATCTTTTTTTGTTTCTATTTCCCTGCCGTAGATTCCCATAAGGATTCCGCCGAATTCAGTTCCGTAATGGCAGAGATTGCGTTTTGATTTTTCTATTGTAAGGCAGCTCCCGTATTTGCCCGAGCGCCTCATTTCAACAAAGCTTTCGTCCTTCTGGATTCTCACCGTAACATCTATCGGAGAAAACGGAGGCTCACATTCCTCGGTGTATTTAACGATATACGCCGAGCCGTCGTCACGCAGAGTGCCGACAGTTGTAAGCTCCACGCTGTCCTTCTGAACGCCGTCCTGCTGCGTTCCCGTTATTTTTAAAAGTATCTTATCCATAATTACAATTTTTCCGTAAGTTCCCTGAATATGACCTTGTCTGAAATGTCCATTCCGAGAAGTGTGTTTGCTATCATCGAAAAGTTCTGTGTTTTGTCCGAGATATAAAATTGATAAGTGCCTCTGTGATTTTTTTCGTTGGAAAGACCGTTTTCCTCAAGAAACTGTTTAGCCTCCATAACAGCCTCAAAGCCGTTGTCTATCAGCGTAACTCCGTTTCCTGCAACGTCTTGGATAATCGGCGCAAGGTGGGGAAAATGCGTGCAGCCGAGAATAATGGTGTCCACGTTTTCTTTCAGCATCGGCTCAAGATACCGCTTGATGATTTCACGCGAAATAGAATCGTCGGTATCTATCCAGTTGTTTTCAACAAGCGTAACAAGTACGGGGCAAGACACTCCGAAAATCCGCGCATCCGGCGCAATGGACTTTATTTCCTTTGTGTATGCGCCGCTGTTTATTGTTGCCCACGTAGCCATAACGCCGATCCTGCCGTTTTCGGTTGCTTTTGCCGCCGCTGCTGCGGCAGGTTTCACAACACCTATAAAGTGTTCTTTTACATTTGATGTGGCGTCCACGGCGACAGATGATACTGTTCCGCACGCCGCCATTATCAGTTTGCAGTCATACTGTTCAAGAAATGCGATGTCCTCTCTCGCGTACGCTTCTATCGTTTTTGCGCTTCTTGAGCCGTAGGGCACGCGCTGTGTGTCGCCGAAATAAACGATGTCCTCGTTCGGAAGATATTTTATGACAGCCTTGACTGCTGAAAGTCCGCCGAGACCGGAATCAAATATGCCGATAGGTCTTTTGTCCATCAGAAGCTTCCTCCTCTTTCAAGCGCAAGCTCTATAAGGCGGTCTATAAGCTCGTGGTAGGGAACGCCGGCCGCTTCAAAAAGCTTCGGATACATACTGATAGGAGTCTGACCCGGAATGGTGTTTATTTCGTTGAGAAGCACTTCGCCGTTGTCCTTTCTTACAAAGAAATCAACTCTTGAGAGTCCCTCACAGCCGAGAGCCTTGTATGCCCGCAGCGCCAGCGCCTTAATCTCCTCGCGCTTTTCGGGAGACAGCCTCGCGGGGATCAGCGTTTTGGAATCCGGATTATTGTATTTTGCGTCAAAATCGTAGAATTCGGCAGCCGCAAGAATTTCTCCGACCTCCGCCGTGACAGGCTCGCTGTTGCCAAGCACGGCGCATTCAACCTCGCTGCCGTCTATGAATTCCTCAAGCACGCATTTTTTGTCCTCGCTGAATGCAATTTCTATTCCGGCGGCAAGCTCCGCTCTGTTCGACGCCTTTGAAATACCCACCGATGAACCAGCGTTCGCGGGCTTTACGAATATCGGATAACCAAGCTTTTTTTCCGCTTCTTCAATATATCTGTCTGCATTGCACGAGTAGTCGTATCGGGAAAAGGAACACCATTTAGCCTGATTGATGCCCACGGCGTCAAGGACAGCGTTTGTTATGCTTTTGTCCATACACACGCCCGAAGTGGTGGAGTCACAGCCGACAAACGGAATGGCCGCAAGCTGCAAAAGTCCCTGAACGGTTCCGTCCTCGCCGTTTTTGCCGTGGAGAACGGGGAATACTGCGTCGAGCCGGATTATCTCGCCGTCCTCGGTAACGATACCGTGGATCGATGTGTCGGGAGCGATAAAGGCTCTTTTCAGTCTGCCGGAGGAAAGCCATCTGTCCTCGGGAAGCAATGAAGCGTCGCCGTCAAAAAGATACCACTCTCCGCCCTTTGTTATTCCTAAGAGAAGGAGGTTATATTTATCTTTGCTGATATTTGAAACGATTCCTTTGGCGGACACCGTGCTTATGTCATGCTCGGATGAAGCCCCGCCGAACAGAATTGCGATTGTTCTTTTTTTCATATGGGTACACCTCATAGATATTCATATTATTTTAGCATATAAAATTTGTCAATTCAATACAAATACGTTTTATATTTTAAAAAATATATAGTGACAAATCCATTCTTCGGTGATATAATATGGAAAGGTATATGCCGCGGCAAACCGAACGGCTTTAACCGATAATAACACGGGAGATTTGTTTATGGAGCTTAAGGACGCCTTTTCATTCATTGAAAAATATCTTGAAAATACAAACAAGGAACTCGGTTTTTCCTCATTTAAAAAGCTCGGCGGGGACGAATGCCGTGCCTTTAAGGGCAATAAGGGAATCTACCGCCTTGCGTTTGATAGGGAAACGCAGATTTTGGCTCTTGAATGCGCTGATGAAAATATGAACGTCGAGCAGCTTGAAAGCAGCAGCGACGATGCGGAAAACGAATTCAAAACCGTTTCTAAAACGCTTTTTGAAGCGGACGCAGTCGATGAAAGGGAATGCAAATCTGTTGCAAACGAGATTGCGGACGAGCTTCGCTCCCTCTATGCCACAAGAAAAAAAGTTGATCTTGACAAGGTGAAAATGCCGAAAGGAGTGTCAAGAGGTAAGGCGAAGAGCGGAATTGTCAGCTACGACACGGATTCGCTCGCAAACCGTTTCGGTGTGCTTTTCCCCGATTTAAAGGATGAAGTCAAGAAGAATATTGCGGATTACGGCGAGTTCCTTCCCGAAACGTTTTTTGCCGAAGTCGGAACGGAAAGAGTGCTTGACATAATCAAAAACGGAACACAAGCAGAGCAGAAAAAACTTTTTAAAATGCTCGGTGAAATTTATGAGGACGGAACAAATGAGGTTCAGGATATTATCGGCGTAACAATTCTCGGAGAAATGAAAAACGACCCGAAAATGATGGCGGTTGCCGATATGTATATGACGGAGTATATGGCAGGTCCTGTTCATGAGATAAACAAGCTCACCGCAAAAAATAACAAGTGGACAAAAAAGCTGAAAAATCCCCCTGCATACAAGCCGAAGAAAAAGAAAAACGCACCTCTGCAAAATGCGCTGGGTCAGTAAAACAGAATCATTGAGCAACAAGGCGGCATGGCTGAATATAGCTATGCCGCCTTTTCTGCAACGTGTTCTCAAATAAGCGGCGATTGTATTCTTTTTATCATATTTGAAATCTTAAGCAAACAATATTGACAATATTTTATCAAACTGTTGTCATTTTTTACAAACTTTCCGATTGGGCATTGACAAAACATTAAACATCTTTATAATAGTTTTGTGCCTCAGAGAGCGCGCCGTGAGCGTTCTCCACAGGAGATTACACTGTATAATTATTATGAAAGAGAGGATATATTTATGGCACGTGTTTATAATTTCAGCGCGGGACCGTCAACGCTTCCCGTGCAGGTTCTTGAAAAGGCAGGAGCTGAAATTCTTGATTACAATGGTTCGGGTCAGTCCGTTATGGAGATGAGCCATCGTTCAAAGGTTTTTGATGAGATCATTAAAGAAGCGGAAGCGCTTATGAGAGAGCTTTATCAAATCCCCGACAACTATAAGGTGTTGTTTCTTCAGGGCGGTGCGTCCGCTCAGTTCTCCGCAATACCGCTCAACTTTATGAACGGCTCCGGCAAGGCAGATTATATAATCACCGGTCAGTGGGCAAAAAAGGCTTTTCAGGAGGCGCAGAAATACGGAGACGTAAGAGCCGCGGCGTCCTCGGCAGACAAGACGTTCAGTTACATTCCGAAAACTTCCGCGGGAGATTTCAGAGACGACGCCGACTATGTATATATCTGTATGAACAACACGATTTACGGAACGGTATACAGAGAACTTCCGCCTGTAGGCGGCAAAACGCTCATTGCCGATATTTCATCCTGCGCGCTTTCCGAGCCGCTTGACATTTCAAAATTCGGAATGGTTTATTTCGGCGCGCAGAAAAACGTTGCGCCAGCAGGTCTCGTTGTCGCAATTATCCGCGAAGATCTTCTCGGAAACGCTCGCGACATCTGCCCCGTTATGATGGATTACAAAATTCAGGCGGATGCCGATTCGCTCTACAACACGCCTCCTTGCTGGACGATCTATATCTGCAAGCTTGTGCTTGAGTGGATAAAGGAGACGTTCGGCAGTCTTGAGGGACTCAAGGCGCACAATGAAAGAAAAGCAAAAATTCTCTATGATTTTCTTGACGAAAGCAGTATGTTCAGGGGAACGGTTGTTCCCGAGGACCGCTCACTTATGAACGTTCCGTTTGTAACGGACAGCGATGAGCTTAACGCGAAATTCATAAAAGAGGCGGAAGCCGCAGGCTTTGTAAACCTTAAAGGGCACAGAAGCGTCGGCGGAATGAGAGCTTCCATTTATAACGCCATGCCGATTGAGGGCGTTGAAAAGCTCGTTGACTTTATGAAAAAGTTTGAGGAGGAAAACGCGTAATGTTTAATATAAAAACGCTCAATAAAATTTCAGCCGTAGGTCTTTCAAAGTTTGACCCGGCGAAATACACATATGGTGATAACGTTGAGAATCCCGACGCCGTAATGGTGCGCTCCGCGTCTATGCACGAAATGCAGATGCCGGAAAGCCTTCTCGCAATCGCAAGGGCAGGCGCAGGCGTGAATAATATTCCCGTTGCGGACTGCACACAGCAGGGAATCGCTGTTTTCAATACGCCCGGTGCAAACGCAAACGCCGTTAAGGAGCTTGTTCTCTGCGGACTTCTTCTTTCAAGCCGAAAGATAGTAAAGGCGATCGAATGGTGCAAAACGATAAAGAACGATGAGAATGTAAGCAAGAGCGTGGAAAAGGGCAAGTCTGCGTTTGCAGGTCCTGAAATCAAGGGCAAAACGCTTGCCGTTATCGGTCTCGGCGCAATCGGAAGACTTGTTGCGAACGCAGCTGTGGATCTTGGTATGGAGGTTGTGGGGTATGACCCGTTCCTTTCGGAAGCGTCGGCGGAATCGCTGAAAAAGGAGGTTAAAATAAATAACGACCTTGATGAAATATTCCCCGTTGCCGATTATATAACCGTTCACGTTCCGCTTACTCCCGAAACAAAGGAAATGATTTGTACGGCGAATATAGACAAGATGAAAAACACCGTAAGAATACTCAATTTCGCGCGCGGAGATCTTGCAAACAGCGCGGATATTGTTTCGGCTCTTGACAACGGCAGAATGGCGGCGTATGTAACGGACTTCCCGTCAGTCGAGCTTATCGGAAAAGACGGAGTCATTGCGCTTCCCCATCTTGGAGCGTCAACGCCCGAAAGCGAAGAAAATTGTGCGTCTATGGGCGCGGCTGAGCTGATAGACTTCCTTGAGAACGGAAATATAAGAAATTCCGTAAATCTTCCGGCTGTCTCAGCCGAAAGATGCGGCGTTGCGAGAATAACGGTGATTCACAAAAATCAGCCCAATATGATTGCCACCATAACCGACACAATCAGCAGAGACGGAGTTAATATCGCAAACTTTGAGGATAAAAACCGCGGCGAGATTGCTTACAGCATCATAGATACCGATACCGAGGTTTCAGCCGGAGTTGTAGAGGACATCAAAAAAATAGACGGCGTTGTAAGAGTAAGGGTCATTGTTTAAACGCTTTAACACAGGCGGTTGTGCCGGAATTCGCTTTAAAAGCGAATTCCGGCTTTTAAATCGGCGAAAAAAAATCAGACAATGTGGTATAATGCCTGACGGGGGGCTTTTCACTTTTTGCGGTGAGGTTATTTTTCATTTTTTATATTGACAAACGAATCCGCCTTTGCTATAATATGCACTAATCTGCTTTAAAGCGGTGGGACTTTAAAGCGCTAAAGCAAAAGGAGATGCAGATCTATGACGCCGAGAAAAGGCAATCTAATGACGGTTCGTACGGATGTCAAGGTGCTTGACGCAACGATAAGGGACGGCGGACTGTGCAACAATTTTGAATTTACGGATGAATTTGTTACCGAGCTTTACAAAACGAATGTAAAGAGCGGTGTGGATTATATGGAGTTCGGCTACCGTGCGTCAAAAAATCTTTTTGATCCTGCAAAGTTCGGCAAGTGGAAATTTTGCGACGAGGCGGATATAAGAAGCATTGTGGGCGAAAACGTGTCCGATATGAAAATATCCGTTATGGCGGATGTCGGAAGGTGTGATTTCAGAGAGGATTTCATTCCGAAATCGGAATCGGTAATTGATATGGTGCGTGTTGCGTGTTATATTCATCAAATTCCTGCCGCGATTGAGATGATAGAGCATTTTCATGCTCTTGGTTACGAGACCACCTGCAATATTATGGCGATCAGTCAGGCAAATTCGGAGCAGATAGACGAGGCGCTCGAAATGCTCGGAAACAGCAATGTGGACGTTATTTATCTTGTTGATTCCTACGGCTCGCTTTATCCCGAAAGCGCCGCGAAGCTTGCGAAGAAATATCTTGAAGCGGGAGAAAAATACGCGAAGGCAATCGGTTTCCATGCCCATAACAATCAGAACCTTGCTTTTGCGAATACGATTGAAACGATGTCCTACGGCGTTTCCTATCTTGACGCCACGGCGTCCGCAATGGGCAGAGGAGCAGGAAACTGCGCAATGGAGCTTCTGCTCGGTTTCCTCAAGAATCCGAAATATAATCTATACAGTCTGCTCACATTTATTGAAAAGTACATTCTGCCGCTCAAGGAGAGCGGAATCGTCTGGGGATACGACGTGCAGTATATGCTCACCGGTCAGCTGAACCGCCATCCGAGGGAAGCGATGGCGTTTACCGCCGAAAAGCGATCCGATTACTGCGAGTTTTATAAATCCTTACTTGATAATTTCTGAGCAAAAACGAAAAAGGGTTATCTCAAACAGGTTTTTGAGATAACCCTTTATTTATAAAACGAGCTTGTCCAACGCATTATTCTCCGTTTATGATTCTCTCTATTCGCGCTCTGTCATCGGCAAACCTGCGCTGACTGACCAGAAAAACAAGACCATCACCCTCGGCAAGGACAGTATCGCCCTTTGGCGTAATCGGAGTGTCGCCGCGCTCAACGGAAACAATGAGGCAGTGTTTGCCCCAGTCGGTATCGGAAATGGTTTTTCCGTTCAGGGGACTTCCCGTGGGGATTATGAAGGTCTGCAAAATCTTTTCTCCTCCGCCTTCCT
The DNA here is from genome assembly GCA_947585615.1 of uncultured Clostridia bacterium. Taxonomy (GTDB): domain Bacteria; phylum Bacillota; class Clostridia; order Oscillospirales; family Acutalibacteraceae; genus Eubacterium_R. The sequence continues at coordinate 27,316 of CANPXD010000008.1, read as the reverse complement.
GAACGGGAACAGAGCGGTTCGCATTGATTTTGTCGAGAAGCGTAGTGTAAATCGGCGCAACGCCCGTAAAATTTGCCACAGCGTATGAGATGAGACTGACAACGGCAAGGGGAAGCAGATTGTTGATGTTCCCCGTCATTTCAAAAACGAGAATGATTCCGGTAATCGGAGAACGCACGATTGAAGCGAAAAGTCCCGCCATGGCAACAACGGCAAATTCCTGCCACATAGTGGGGTCAAGTCCCAAAAGATGTATGAAAACATTTCCGAAAATTGCGCCTGTATAAGTTCCGAGAATGAGCAGAGGAAAGAAGATTCCTCCGGGCGCTCCCGAGCCGAAGCTAATTACACTGAACAGAAATTTCGCGATAAGCAGAAACAGGAGCGTCTTAATTCCCGGATGCTCGTTCATAAGAAGTTCAACCATCGTGTGTCCGCCGCAGAGTATTTGCGGAATGTTAATGGCAACAACTCCGCTGAAAACAAATACGGCGGCAAATTTTAACCATTGCGGGACGCGCGCGGCTTTTTTGAATAAATCCTGTCCTTTGCTCATAATAATATTGTAGCCTGCGCCGAGGAGACCGAGAAGCAGTCCGAGAATAACGAGCAGCCAGTAACAGCGAAGCGGAATATTTGCCGTTTCATAATGAAAAACGGTATTTTGACCGAAAAAAATCTTAGAGGTAAAATCCGCTGTTACAGCGGCAACGATTCCCATGCAGAGGATTGCCTTGTCAAACGTGTGGTGCAGTTCCTCAAGAACAAACATAATTCCTGCGAGCGGTGCATTGAATGCGGCGGCAAGACCTGCGCCTCCTCCGCAGCTTATCATACGGAGCTGCGTTGTTTTGTCAGCTTTTGTCAGCTCGGCAACGCCTTTTGCCGCCATTCCGCCGAGCTGAATGCTCGGACCTTCTCTGCCGAGAGACAGTCCGCAGAAAACGGAAAGCGTTCCGCCCGCAAGCTTCGCGAGCATAACACGCCACCATTTCGGTGAAAAAAAGCCTCTTATTTCGCCTGCAATCTGGGGAATTCCGGAGCCTGACGACATCGGCTCAAGCTTCACAATCTGCGAAACGAGCACGCCGATCGCGGCGAGAACGGCAAACCAGACGGCTGTTTTCACGGGACTGCCGCTGACAAATCCGATTATTTTTCCGAGCGCCGTTTCGGCATGAGAGAGAAGAAAGCGGTAAAGCACGGAAATAAGACCTGCGGCAACACCTGTCTCAACACCGCGTATGATCAGATAAAAGCTTTCTTTTCTGTGATATTCAATTTTTCTCAGCGTGCTTTTTTCTTTTTCTTTCATTGTGAAAAATCCTTGAATCCATGTGAAGACAAACTGTGTTTTTTACGGCTCTATTATTATACGTCCTGATTAAAATTTGTCAACTTCATATAAAAGACGCAAAACAGTTTGTCTCCGGCCGTTGTGTTTGATTCTCCCTTATCCGATGAAAACCGTTTCCACGCGGGCGCGCGCAGGAGAATATTGACTTTTTTGCGATTTTGTGGTATAATATGCCCAACATTGAGGGAGTAATTCCACAAATAAAATTGTGAACCCATGTCGTCAACCGAGGATAAGCCTCCGGCAGGGTTTTAATGAATGAGACTCATATGCAGGCGCCTGTATATGAGTTTTTTTAAACAAAATTATTTTCTCAGTGATTCTATTAAAAGGAGGTTGTGAAATGATCTGGGTATGGATTGCCGTTATCGCCGCGGCGGTGGTGATTGAGGCAATCAGCGCGCAGCTGCTGTCCATATGGTTTGCGCTCGGCGGCTTCGCGGCGCTGGTGGCAAGCTTTTTTACCGACAATGTCACCCTGCAGGTGATTATCTTTGCGGCAGTGTCCGCCGTATCTGTTGCGGTGATTTTCCCGTTTGCAGGAAAAATAATGAAGAAAGAGCATATAAAAACAAATGCGGACCGCTACATCGGAAAAACAGCGATTGTAACGGAAAAAATCTCAAACATCAATGCCAGAGGACAAGTTAAGGTTGATAATCAGATCTGGTCGGCAAGAAGCGAAAACGGAGATGAAATTTGTGCCGGAACAGCGGTTAAAGTATTAAAAATCGAAGGCGTGAAGCTGATTGTTTCAGCAGCCGAACAAAAGGATTAAAAAGGAGAAAGCTATGAAACTGATCATTTTTCTTACAGTTATATTTTTGATTGTTGTAATATTTATTCTTGCAAATATCAAGGTGGTTGCCCAGTCAAAGGCATATGTTATCGAAAGGCTCGGAAAGTATTCCGCCACGTGGGAAACAGGACTGCGCGTTAAAATTCCGTTCGTTGAAAGAATCGCAAAGGTTGTTTCGCTCAAGGAGCAGGTTGTTGATTTTGCTCCCCAGGCAGTTATCACAAAGGATAACGTTACGATGAAAATAGACACGGTTGTCTTCTTCCAGATAACAGACCCGAAGCTCTATTGCTATGGTGTTGAAGCTCCGCTTGCCGCGATTGAAAATCTTACGGCAACGACGCTGAGAAATATCATAGGCGAGCTTGAACTTGACGCAACGCTTACGTCAAGAGACACGATAAACACGAAAATCCGTTCTATTCTTGACGAAGCGACAGACCCGTGGGGAATCAAGGTAAACAGAGTGGAACTGAAGAACATTCTTCCGCCCAAGGAGATTCAGGATTCAATGGAGAAGCAGATGAAGGCTGAGCGTGAACGCCGAGAGGCAATTCTTCGCGCGGAGGGCGAAAAGCAAAGCCGGATTCTTGAGGCAGAGGGATTTAAGGAGTCTAAGATTCTTGAAGCTGAGGCTGAAAAACAGTCGGCTATACTCCGTGCAGACGCCGTTCGGGAACAGAAAATCCGCGAGGCGGACGGCGAGGCTCAGGCAATTCTGAAAATCAAGCAGGCTGAGGCGGATGGTATCAGAATGATTAAAGAAGCCGACCCAAGTGAAGCCGTAGTTAAAATCAAGTCGCTTGAGGCGTTTGCCAAGGCGGCAGACGGCCAGGCAACAAAAATTATTATTCCGAGCGAAATTCAGTCGCTTGCAGGTCTTGTTTCGGGGCTTGAGGGCGTAGTCGAAAAGTAAACCGTTTATTTGCGGCGCAGGAGGCGGAAACGAGTCCGCCCCCTGCATTTTTATTTGATAAAAGCGTCTATGAACGACAAAATTTGTAATTTAACTTAATTTTACATATAAAATCTATAAAAAATGTTGAAAAAATTTTTCAAATAGTATATTATTATACTTGAAAAGTTGGGACTAGACTCTTTTATTCGTCGCAGCAGGCGCTTTAAACAGTCAGCCCACCATATTACGAGGGGGTAAACACCTATGAATTACAAAGCAAAATCAAAGCTTGATACGGTCAATAAGATTCTCGCGGTTATTCTTGTTCTCACTTTTATCGCACTTATTCTTGTAGTTACCTTATACAAGGGCAACAGTGAGACTCAGCCGGCCGATTCGCCCGCTTCTTCGACTGCAACGACTATAGAACCGTTCGTAGCGAATACATACGGCGGAATTGAGTTCACAAGCGAGGAAGATGTAATCAATTATTATATTGAGTGCTTTAATTACACAAAAACGCTTACTGCGCCGTACACCGAAAAGGGTGAGCCTGTAACCTACTACAAAATGCTTGCGGACGAAAGCCTTACCGTTAATAATGTTCTTATTGAGGGCAAATCAAACGGTCTTATCGACGACCTTATTCCCACGCTCCTCAAACAGCTTTTCAGCGGCAGCGTATACGGACTTCCGCCCAGCAGAAACAGAAATCCCGAACTTGATAAACTTGACGACGGCTCTGTTGATTTCAGAACATCTCCTCTTATGGCAGATGATGTCGCCGCCTGCAATGTTGCCGATAACGGAGACGGAACCATAACGATTACAATCCAGCCGAAAGGAACGATTCTCTCTATGCCCGGCAAGGATTCCCAGGGAAGATTTTTCAATACGCTCGGCGATATTTCGGCAACGGTTGAGTCTATTGAACAGCTTTCCTTCTCACAGGGAACGATTCAGGATAACTTTGTTGTAAATTATGACGGCGGTACAGGTGTTGTCAAGATTGACACCAAGACAAACGAAATCATTGAAGCCGATTACACAATGCTTGTTCACATTGACGTTCAGCACGCAAACATCCTTGTCATCAAGGATAAGAGTGCGTCTCTTGATATAATCTATAAGATTCACGCGCCGGCAAGCGATGAATATATCCTTGAATCGAGAGAGATAGTAAGAGCTTAATAATCAATATTTGATAGCAATCGACAACGGACTGTCTTACAACGACAGTCCTTTTGTTTTTTATGTTTCATTTTCGGTTGTTTTGTGTTAAAATAAAATATACTTTTTAAAAGAGGTTCTGAAATGAGATTACTTGTTATTGACGGAAACAGTCTTGTAAACCGCGCCTTTTACGGCATAAAGCTGCTTTCAACAAAAAGCGGATACTATACGAATGCGATTTACGGCTTTCTGAATATTTATTTGAAGCTGCGTGAAATATGCAATCCTGACGCTGTTGCTGTCGCTTTTGACGTTCACGCGCCCACATTCCGTCACAAAATGTACGATGAATACAAGGCGGGCAGGCACGCGATGCCTGATGAACTGCGTCAGCAGATGCCTGTTCTTAAAAATCTGCTGAGACTTCTTGGCATTGCAACTGTCGAATGCGAGGGCTGGGAGGCAGACGATATTTTGGGCACGCTTGCGCAGGTGTGCAGAAAAGGGAATGACTCCTGCTTTATTGCCACGGGTGACCGGGATTCGCTTCAGCTTGCGGGAGACGGCGTTAATGTGCTTCTTGCCAGAACAAAGATGGGACAGGCGGTTACCGATTTGTACGATGAGGCGGCAATCAACAGGGAATACGGAATCTCTCCCGGCGCGCTTATCCAGGTAAAGGCTCTTCAGGGCGATTCAAGCGACAATATTCCCGGCGTTTCGGGGGTTGGAGCAAAAACGGCGCTTGACCTGATACAGAAATTTGGCACGATTGATTTTATTTATGATCATCTCGATGAAATAGATATAAAAAGCGGCGTTCGTGAAAAGCTCCGCAGAGACAGGGATAAGGCGTATCTGTCCCTTGAACTCGGAACGATACGCACAGACGCGCCCATTGACACCGACCTGAATTCCTATGTTCCGTCAGGCGGCGACAGAGCCGGCGCCGCTTCTGAATTTGCAAGGCTTGAGCTTTTCAGCCTTCTGGATAAATTCGGACTGAGCAAAAGCGACGCGGCTTCTCAGCCTGATGAACGGAAAACCGAGCGCAGGTTGTCAAAAACCGTCTGCACAAACGCTGAAGAGATTTTTGAAAAAATCGGCGACGGCGATGTGTACTTTTATCCGATGTGTATTGACGGCAGTATTGAGGATCTTTATTTTGCTTTCGGCGACGATATAGTTGTAATGCCGTCCTACAGTGAGAACTTCGGCGATTTCGCGGTTCGATTTCTGGAAAGTGAGAACAGGAAGTACAGCTACAATACAAAGGAACTGCACCGCCTTGCCGCAAGATTTAACACAAAATGCAGAAATGTCTGCGGCGATCTTCTGCTCAGCGCGTATCTTCTGCGCCCGTCCGACACAAATTATACAATAGATCATCTTTGCCTTGAATACGGAGTTGTTATGCCCGAATACGAGGGGGAAACGGGACTAAGCGATGAAAATGTATCCTGCGCCGCCGTGTTAAAACAGCTTTTTGAAAAAACCGATATTCTTCTTAATGAGGCGGAGCAGACGGAACTTCTCACTGAAATAGAGCTGCCGCTTGCAGCCGTGCTCGCCAAAATGGAAACGGTAGGATTCGCAGTGGACAGAAAGGGAATAGAGGATTTCGGCAATATGCTCTCTGTTCGCATAAAGGAGCTTACCGAACAGATTTATTCTGAGGCGGGACGTGAATTTAACATAAATTCACCGAAGCAGCTCGGCGAGATTCTGTTTGAGGATATGGGCATACCAAGCAGAAAGAAAAATCAGAGAGGCTATTCAACGAGCGCAGACGTTCTTGAGGAGCTTGCACCGAATTATCCCATTGTGTCGCTTATTCTTGAATACAGAAGTCTTGCAAAGCTTAAATCAACTTACTGCGACGGACTTATCAAGGTTATCGCAGACGACGGCAGAATACACACTTCATTTAACCAAGTGGAAACAAGAACGGGCAGAATTTCATCTCTTGAGCCGAATCTGCAAAATATACCGATACGCACCGAGCTTGGGCGTGAAATGAGAAAGTTTTTCATTGCCGGCAGCGGAAGTGTTCTGATAGACGCCGATTACAGCCAGATTGAGCTTCGTGTTCTTGCCGCGCTGGCAGGCGATGAAAATATGATAAACGCGTTCAACAGCGGAGAGGATATTCACAGAACAACTGCTGCGCAGGTGTTCGGACTTCCTCCGGAAATGATAACGCCGATGCTCCGTTCACGCGCCAAGGCGGTTAATTTCGGTATAGTCTACGGTATCGGGGCGTTCAGTCTTGCAAAGGATATAGGCGTTTCAAACAGGGAAGCTAAAGAATATATTGACGGCTATTTGAGACATTTCGGCTCAGTTGCTTCATATATGAACAGAATGATAGAAACGGCAAAGGACAGAGGGTATTCGCAGACACTGTTCAAGCGCCGCCGCTATTTGCCCGAGCTTTCATCAAGCAACCGCGCGCTGCGTTCCTTCGGGGAGCGTGTCGCAAGAAATATGCCCATTCAGGGCACTGCCGCAGATATAATAAAAATCGCTATGATAAAGGTTGACAGGCGGCTTGAGGCAGAGAAAATGAAATCGCGCCTTATTCTTCAGGTGCATGATGAGCTGATCGTTGAATCGCCTGAAAATGAGGCGGAAAAGGCTCTTGAAATTGTTAAACAGGAAATGGAAAACGCCTGCAAAATGAAAGTAAAGCTGCTTGCAGACGGAAAAATCGGAAAAACGTGGTACGAGGCCCACTGATAAACTTTTGATATGGAAATCAGGAAATTTTCAAGTGAATATGTCGGCGATGTTGCAGCGATAGAAAAGAGATGTTTTTCTAATCCGTGGAATGAAATCACACTTGCGGCAGAGCTGAAAAACGACTGCTCGCATTTCCATGTTGCCGTTGAGGACGGCAGGGCGGTCGGCTATGCGGGGCTTTATGTCGTCTGCGGCGAGGCAGATGTTGTGCGTGTTGCCGTTTTGCCCGGATACAGACGGCGCGGCGCGGCGCGCGCGCTTTTGCTGGAGAGCTTCAGGGAAAATGGAGCGAACTGCATTTTTCTCGATGTTCGTGAGAGCAATACTATCGCCATAAAGCTTTATGAATCGCTCGGCTTCAGGGATACGGGCGTGCGCAAAAGCTATTACAGCAATCCAACAGAGGATGCCGTTCTGATGAAATGGGAAAGGAATTATACGACGGAGAAAACAGATGAATATTCTGGGTATTGAATCATCATGTGATGAAACCGCTGCGGCGGTAGTTGAAAATGGCAGGCTCGTTAAATCAAACGTAATTGCTTCCTCGGTTGAGGAGCATAAAATATACGGCGGCGTTGTTCCCGAAATTGCTTCACGCCGTCACGCGGAAGCGATAAGCGGCGTTGTGCGTACCGCTTTGGAGCAGGCAAACTGCACGCTTGACGATATAGACGCCGTAGCCGTTACCTTTGCGCCGGGACTTATCGGTTCTCTGCTTGTCGGTGTTAATTTTGCGAAGGGACTCTCTGTTTCGTCAAACAAACCTCTTGTTCCCGTTCATCATCTCCGCTCCCACGTTGCTTCCAATTATATATCGTCGGATGTCGAGCCGCCTTTTCTGTGCCTCATCGTAAGCGGCGGTCATTCGCATATAACAGCCGTGAACAGGTATACGCATTATAAGGTTATAGGAAAAACACGGGACGACGCGGCGGGGGAAGCGCTCGACAAGGCAGGGCGCGTTATGGGACTTGCGTATCCCGGCGGAATCAGCATAGACAGGATAAGCAAAAACGGAGACGCCGGTGCGTATACCTTTCCGCATCCGAAAATAGACGGCGCACCGTATGATTTTTCTTTCAGCGGACTTAAAACAGCTGTGATAAATACCATCCATAATGCCCGTCAGAAAAGCACAGAAATAAAGATTCCCGATCTGGCGGCTTCGTTTCAGAAAAGCGTGGTCGACTGCCTGCTTGCAAATCTTGAAAAGGCGGCGGCAGATTTCGGATATGATAAAATAGTGCTTGCGGGCGGCGTTTCGGCAAATTCGCGGCTCAGAAGCGAGTGTGCCGCACTCTGCGGCAGGCGCAAATGGAAGCTTTATCTGCCCGAACCGAAATACTGCGGCGACAACGCGGCAATGGTCGCGTCTCAGGGATATTATGAGTTTCTTTCGGGAGTCAGGGGAGGCGCGGAGCTAAACGCTTATGCAACAATGCCAATAGATATTGTTAATTTTTAGTCAATTTATAGAATATGCCTATTGAATTTCAGGGAAAAGTTGCTATAATAATACTGATGAAATTTGCGGCTTTCGGACTGCCTGAAAAAGACAAAAACCGATTATTTTCATCATAAAATTGTATTCTGTATAAAGGAGAAAAAATATGGAAACAGCACTTACAAACAATAAATCTCTTCTTGATTGGCTCGATGAAAAAGTAAAGCTTTTGAAGCCGTCGGAAATTATGTGGATCGACGGCTCAAAAGAGCAGATAGACGCGCTCAAGGCAGAGGCTGTTGAAACGGGCGAAATGATCAGGCTCAACGAGGAGCTTCTTCCCGACTGCTATCTTCACAGAACTGCCGAAAACGACGTCGCGCGTGTTGAGGACAGAACGCTTATCTGCACAAAAAACGAAAAAGACGCAGGACCGACAAACCACTGGATGGATCCCGAAAAGGCGTATAAAATGCTCTATGATATAGCGTCAGGCTCATATGAGGGAAGAACAATGTATATTATTCCGTATTCAATGGGCCCGGTAGGTTCGCCTTTTTCAAAAATCGGTATTGAAATCACCGATTCAATCTATGTAGTTCTCAATATGAACATTATGACAAGGATCGGCAAAAAGGTGCTTGAAGCTCTCGGAGATTCAGAGGACTGGGTGCGCGGTATGCACTGCAAATGTGATGTTGACGCCGAAAAAAGGTGGATATGCCAGTTCCCTGAGGACAACACGATCATCTCCGTAAACTCCGCATACGGCGGAAATGTTCTTCTCGGCAAAAAGTGCTTTGCGCTGCGCATCGCGTCGTATCTCGGAAAGAATGAAATGTGGCAGGCGGAGCATATGCTTATTCTCGGTCTGCAAAAGCCGGACGGCGAAGTGAAGTACATCTGCGCGGCATTCCCGAGCGCCTGCGGAAAAACAAATCTTGCAATGCTTATTCCGCCTGAGGGATACCTTAAAAAAGGCTACAAGGTTTGGTGTGTGGGCGACGATATTTCGTGGATAAGAAAGGGCAAAGACGGAAGACTTTATGCGATTAACCCCGAAAATGGCTTCTTCGGCGTTGCTCCGGGAACAAATATGAAATCAAATCCGAATGCCCTTAAATCAACAATGAGCGGCACGATATTCACAAACGTCTGCCATAATCTTGATAACAACACCGTTTGGTGGGAGGGACTTGACAAGAATCCGCCCACAAACGCCATCGACTGGAAGGGCAATCCTTGGAACGGCGCAGAGTCAACCGAAAAGGGCGCTCATCCCAATTCAAGATTTACCGCTCCCGCGGTAAACTGCCCCTGCATTTCACCGGAATTTGAAAATCCGCAGGGCGTGCCGATTTCGGCATTTGTATTCGGCGGTCGCCGTGCAAAGCTTACCCCGCTTGTTTATCAGTCAAAGAGTTGGAATCACGGCGTTTTCGTAGGCTCGATTATGGGTTCGGAAACAACGGCGGCGGCAACAGGCGCGGTCGGCGTAGTACGCCGCGATCCGATGGCAATGCTTCCTTTCTGCGGCTACAATATGGGCGATTACTGGAAGCACTGGATTGAAATCGGCAAGACGCTCGATCCCGATAAGGCTCCGAAAATCTTTAATGTCAACTGGTTCCGCAAGGATGACGAGGGCAACTTCCTGTGGCCCGGCTTCGGCGATAATCTCCGCGTTCTTGACTGGATTATCGACCGCTGCGAGGGCAGGGTTGACGCCGTGGAGACAGCTATCGGCTATCTTCCCAAGGCAGAGGACATCAACCTTGATGGACTTGATATGACAACGGAAGATCTTGAAAAAATCCTTGATGTAGACAAGGCAGCTTGGGAGGAAGAGCTTAAGGGTGTTGAAGAGCTTTACGCAAAGTTCGGCGACACGCTTCCCGAGGAGCTTGAAAAAGAGCTTGAAACGGTCAAAGCAAACCTGAAATAATAAAAATAGGAAGCGGGCGGTTCACTTGAACCGCCCGCTTCAGCCTGTCGGTAAAGCGGTCTGAAACACGCCGAAGGAAGACAGTCATACCGGCATAATATTTATATATTAAAAACAGTAAAACTCCATCATTAATAAATAGATTTTTGTATTGTAAAATGCACCCCTTAAGCGTCTGACTTATAGGGTGCATTTCAATATTCAAGCGGTATTCGGCGTTTTCGTCCTTTAACGCATAGGGATGTATGTCTCTGTTGTGCGTTATTTTCTGCTGAAGTTCCCCGTCAGCCTACTGTATTCTATGTTGTTTACCAAATTTTCTGCTCCGTTTTTATCAGTAGTCCTCTAAAAATGAGTGCTTTTCTCCGTGCGTCTTGTATGAGGGGAATGTGTCAAGACAAACGGAATGAATGCTGTTGAAAATGTTTTTTTCAATGTTCGGATTGTCTTTTTTCAGCTGCCGTATAAGCTCTTTTACTTCAATCCTCTTGGAGAGTTCCGCCGCGTTTTCCGCTGTTGAACATTCCTCTGTAAAGCGGCAGGCGCACTGTATAAATTCAAGATTGTTGTATTTTGACCATGAAATAATATCATCTTCGTGAACGCAGTACAGCGGACGGATCAGCTCCATACCCTCAAAATTCCGGCTGTGAAGCTTCGGCATCATGGCCTGAAGCTGTGAGCCGTAAAACATACCTATCAGTGTTGTTTCAATAACATCGCTGAAATGGTGTCCCAACGCGATTTTGTTGCACCCAAGCTCCTTTGCTTTGTTGTAAAGATGACCTCTGCGCATTCTTGCACATAAGTAGCAGGGCGTCTGCGCCGTGTTGTTTGCAACGGCGAAAATGTCTGATTCAAAAATGGTAATCGGAATGTGAAGAAACGCGGTGTTGCTTTCGATTTTGCGTCGGTTTATTTCGTTGTAACCCGGATCCATAACCAGATAGACAAGTTCAAACGGAATGTCGCTGATTTTTTGAAGAAGCTGCATCAGCTTTGCCATAAGCATGGAGTCTTTTCCTCCCGAAATGCAGACGGCGATTTTATCTCCGGCATTTATCAGCTCGTACTTTTTAACGGATGCGATAAAAGGATTCCATATGGATTTTCTGTATTTTTTTGTAATACTCCGCTCAACAAGTCGGTAAGGCTCCAATTCCCTATTCATTTCAATTCTCCCCGATGGATTGTCAATTTCTGAACGATACGAAAAAAAGAGCCGACACTGCAAAAACAGCATCGGCAGGGCAGCTCTGATTTCTGCTGCAGAATAACTGAATATTTCGGAAAAACCGAATAAAATTCACGTGTTTATTATAAATATATTACGAAAGTTTGTCAAGGCGGCGGAAGAGCGGGTTGATTTGTCCGCAGAGTATATGTAAGTGAAACAAATATATTGATTTCTAGTAAAGCCGTATGGTAAAATATAGTGAAAAAGCTTGAAAGGAGCGGTAATTATGAAACATAAAATACTTTCTTTTCTGAAGCCTGCAACAGCCGTTGTGCTTGCAGTTTCGGTAATATGTCTCAGCGGCTGCGGACTCGGAGGGAAAAACGCGGACGCGAATATAATTTCGGCATATAGTGCCGAAAATGCAGATTACACACTCAGCATTGACGCTTCAAATGAAATTCATGATATAAGCGATATGCTTTTCGGCATTTTCTTTGAGGACATTAATTTTGCTGCGGACGGCGGTCTTTATGCCGAAAAGGCGGTAAACCGTTCGTTTGAGTTTTCCGAGCTTGCCGAAGGCGACCAGCTTTATGGCTGGCGCACTGTGGGAGATGCGAAAACAGAGGTAAAAATCAATGATACAGAAAACTGCCTTAATGAAAACAATACGAACTATCTTGTTATCACAAACAGTACAGGCGATAAGGCCGGAATAGAAAATCTCGGCTTTATGGAGGGAATGTCCGTTGAAAAGGACGCCGATTACAATTTTTCCGTTTATGCCAAGGGACTTGACAATTACAGCGGCCCCGTTACCGTGCGCCTTATGGCAGGCAAAAAGGTTGCCGCCGAGGCGCAGACAGACAGTATTACAGGCGAATGGGCAAAATATTCCCTTTCGCTGAAATCATCGGCTGCGGCAAACGAAAACGTAACGCTTCAGGTGCTTATTGACGGCGGAAGCGCCGCCATAGATATGGTTTCACTTTTCCCTGCCGACACCTATAAGGGCAGAGAAAACGGAATGAGAAAGGATCTTGCCGTTTTGCTTGAGGAACTTCATCCGAAGTTCCTGCGATTCCCCGGCGGCTGCGTTATCGAGGGAGAAAACGACGGCACGGCATATCACTGGAAGGATTCCATAGGCGTCGGAAGCGACGGGCTGCCGCTTGAATTCAACGGAAAATACGGTGATGTTGCGGCGAGAAGTCAGGGTGAAAATATATGGACAGACCACGCGGCGACAGATGATCCGTGGCCGAGCTTTATGACCTACGGACTTGGATTTTATGAATATTTCCAGCTTGCGGAGGATATAGGCGCGGTGGGTGTTCCCGTTCTCAACTGCGGACTTTTCTGCCAGATGAGGGGCAAAGAGCCTGTTGATATGAATTCACCCGAATTCGCTTCGTACATTCAGGATATGCTCGACCTTGTTGAGTTCTGCAGGGGCGACGAGTCTTCAACATGGGGTAAAGTGAGGGTCGATATGGGTCACGCGGAGCCGTTTGAACTTAAATATATCTGTATAGGAAACGAAAACGAGGGAAATGATTATTTTGTCCGCTATCAGGCGTTTCTTGACGCGTTCAACTCCGCAAAGGCGAAAAACCCCGAATTATATGAGGGACTGGAACTGATTTATTCGTCGGGAGCTTCTGCGGCAGGCGGTGAAAATTATCTTTCCTCTTATGAATATGCGAAGGAACAGCTTGCGGGCAGTGAAAACGCGTCTGATTTTGCGGGCGCTACCGATCACCATTATTACAATAATCCCGAGTGGTTTCTTAAAAACACCGATTATTATGATGAAAACAACTACAGAAGAGCCGTTTCCGAAATGACCGATACGCAGTACGGTGGAGCTATAAACGTTTTCCTCGGAGAATATGCCTCTTGGTCTAACAATCTCAACTCGGCGCTTGCAGAGGCGGCGTATATGACAGGGCTTGAAAGAAACGGCGACATAGTGAAAATGGCGGCGTATGCTCCTCTTTTCAGCAGCACTACCGCAAGGCATTGGGCGCCCGATCTTATCTGGTTCAACAACAGCTCAAGCGTGGGATCCGTGAACTATTACATACAAAAAATGTTCTCGCTCAATACAGGCTCAAAGCTTCTTTCATCGGAGCTTGGCGGCGCTTCGCTTTATGAAAAGGGTCTTTCGGGCAAAGTCGGAGTCGGAACATGGTACACGTCCGCTGAATTTGACAACGTCAAAATCGTGAATAATGACACAGGCGAAGTTCTCGGAGAGGAGGATTTTTCCTCCGGCGGCGCGTTCAAAAAAAATTGGGAGCGCGTTTCCGACGGTAAATTTAAGGTTACGGACGGCAAACTGCGCCAGGCGACAACGGAAATGGCGTACAGCGAAATCGGCTCTGTTGTTTACTTCGGAGAGAGCGACTGGTCAAATTACACGTTCACCGTTGAGGCAACGAAGCTTGACGGAACAGAGGGATTCCTTATCCCGTTTGCGGTTCAGGACAGCAAAACGAACTTTTTCTGGAATCTCGGAGGCTGGGAAAACACGGTTTCCTGTCTGCAGCATCTGCAAAACGGAATAAAGACAGGTCAGCTCGCGGGAACCGAAAAGCCGTTTACGGCGGAAACGGGAAAAACCTACAAGCTCAAGGTCAATGTCAGCGGCACGCACGTAAAGTGCTATGTAGACAACGAACTTTATGTTGATTACGACGCAATTTCTCCCGCTGAGGCAGAGGCTTACCAGGTTGTAAGCACCGACAGCAGCGGAGATATAATTGTAAAACTTGTGAACACGACCGCTTCCGAGCGTACCTTTGCAATCGACATTTCCGGCGCGGACAGCATAGGCGATACTGCCGCCATTTATCAGGTAGCAGGTGAAAGCACTTCCGATGAAAATGTTCTCGGAGAGAAAGAAACGTGCGTTATGGAGGAACTTTCTGTTTCGGGGGTCTCTGAAAAATTCAATTACACGGTGCCGAAGTATTCAGCAACAGTGGTCAGAATTTCAAAAGGTTAAACTTTTCAGTCTGGAATTGCGCTTGTGCCTTTCAGTGCGAAGAAAACGATTTCCGTAATATTCCTATGAATTTTCGTCCGAAACGGTATAAAATATAATTGTCATATTTTTAGACGAAATTTATTAATTTAATTGTTTAAGCAACGGAAAATCGAACAACGTTGATTAAGGATTGGTGACTGAAATGGCAGAAAATCTCTATCATGCTTTTGAAGAAAGCGGCGGACTGCCCGTTCTTGTGGATTTTTATAAGGACGGCTGTGCTCCCTGCAGAAGAATTGCGCCGATTATCAGCAAGGCGGAGGAGGATTTCGGAGACGCACTGAAATTTGTTAGAGTAAATATTTCAGACTGCCCCGAATGTATTGACAAATTTGACGTTGAGGCAGTGCCCACACTTATAATATTCAAGGACGGTACGGAGATAAGCCGCCTGAGAGGTGCGGCGGACGCCGAAACGGTTAATCATTTTATTGAAAATGGAATTTAAGCATATTTGAACCGCCCGCGGGCAAGACACTTGAAATTTTGCCTGTCGGACGGTTTGGCGGGGTGTTTCGACTGATGTATGATCTTGTGATTATAGGCGGCGGCGCGGCAGGACTGACTGCCGCCGTTTACGCTGCAAGGGCAGGTCTTGATTTCGTTATCCTTGAGCAGGACGGCTGGGGAGGAGGACAGATTACCTCCGCGCATACTGTTGAAAATTATCCGGGTCTTCCGAATATAAGCGGTGCGGATCTCGGCGAGGCAATCAAGAGCCATGCCGTTTCACTCGGTGCAAAAATCGTATTTGCGATTGTTGACGAAGTCAGGAACTGTGCAGATTATAAGGAAATACTGCTTCATTCTGGAGATTCCGTGCGCGCCAAAACCGTTATTGCCGCCACGGGCGCTTCGCCGAGAAAACTCGGGGTTGACGGAGAGAAAACTCTGCTCGGCAGAGGCGTGTCCTACTGTGCGGTATGCGACGGAGCTTTTTTTGAGGGAAAAGACGTTTTTGTTATAGGCGGCGGCGACACAGCCGTTGAGGACGCTCTGTATCTTTCCTCAATCTGCAAAAGTGTAACGCTTGTTCACCGCAGGGACGTTTTCCGTGCTCCGAAAACAAGAGTAGAGCTTCTGCGGGAAAAGGATAATGTTAATATTATATGTAATGCGACGCTGAATAAAATAACGGGCGAAGAAAGAGTTGACGGCGCAGATATACAAACTGCCGACGGGAACAGGCATATGGCTGCGAGCGCGGTGTTTATTGCCGTAGGCTCAGAACCGGCAACAGCTTATCTCAGCGGTCTGCCGCTTGATTTTGATAACGGATATGTTGTCGCGGGAGAGGACTGCAAAACGGCGGTGGGCGGAATTTTTGCTGCAGGAGATATAAGAAAAAAACAGCTTCGTCAGCTTGTGACCGCTGTTGCGGACGGAGCAAATGCCGTTGCCGGCGTAACGGATTATTTAAAGGATTAGTTATGGAAAATCAGTTTTCAAGAACGAAAATGCTTCTCGGAAGCGAGGCTTTGAAAATTCTGTCTCACTGCCGTGTCGCGGTTTTCGGAATAGGCGGAGTCGGAGGACAGGCCGCCGAAGCGCTTGTAAGAGGCGGAATCGGGGCGGTTGATCTTATTGATGACGACAAAGTCTGCCTGTCAAATATCAACCGTCAGATTTTTGCGACGCACAGGACTGTCGGACAGTATAAGGTTGACGCCGCGGAAGAACGATTGCTTGAAATCAATCCCGATGTCCGTATAAAAAAACACAAGATTTTTTACATAGGGGAAACGGCAGACAGCTTTGATTTTACGCAGTATGACTATATTGTTGACGCTGTAGACACGGTTTCGGCAAAACTGCTGCTCGCTGAGAACGCGCAAAAGGCGGACACGCCGATCATAAGCTCAATGGGAGCAGGAAATAAACTCGACGCGGCAGCGTTTGAGGTTGCCGATCTATATGATACCTCCGTGTGTCCTCTTGCGAGGGTAATGCGGCACGAACTGAAAAAGCGCGGAATCAAAAAGCTGAAAACGGTCTATTCAAAAGAGCCTGCTATGACACTTGCCGCCGATGCTGAACGATGCGGCAGCTCCGCTGAAACGGAACACATTAAAAGGCAGACGCCCGGCAGCTGCTCTTTTGTTCCGGGTGTTGCCGGTTTGATAATTGCAGGCGAGGTTATAAAGGATTTGACGGGAGTGAAAAACAACTGCTGAATGGATAATCTACAGGAAAAATTTAACAGACTGAAAGAATATTTAAAGTCTCTCGGGAGCGTTGCCGTTGCTTTTTCGGGCGGAGTGGATTCAACTTTTCTTCTCAAAGCCGCCCACGATGTTTTGGGTAATCGGGTAATTGCGGTAACGGCGCGATCATGCACATTTCCGAAGCGTGAGCTTGACGAGACCGTTCGGTTTTGCGCAAAAGAAAAGATAAGGCATATAATTGTTGACTCCAATGAACTTGAAATGGAGGGCTTTCGCAAAAATCCCGTCAACAGATGCTATCTATGCAAGAAAAATCTTTTTTCAAAAATAATAAAAATCGCTGCGGAAAACGGAATAAAAAATATCGCCGAAGGCTCGAACACAGATGACGTCGGTGATTACAGACCCGGAATGACCGCAGTCAGGGAACTAAACGTTAAAAGTCCGCTTATGGAGGCAGGACTGTCCAAGGAGGATATACGTGCTCTTTCAAAGGATATAGGACTTCCGACCTGGAACAAACCGTCATTTGCCTGCCTTTCATCTCGCTTTGTTTACGGTGAGACGATAAGCAGAGAAAAGCTTGCAATGGTCGATAGAGCGGAGCAACTTCTGATTGATCTGAAATTCAGCCAGGTGAGAGTGCGGATACATAATAATCTTGCGAGAATAGAGGTCAGCCCCGAAGAATTTGAACGTCTGTTGAAAAACAGAGAGAGGATCGTATCCGAATTCAAAAAATACGGTTTTTTGTATGTCACAATGGATCTTACAGGCTACCGTACAGGCAGTATGAACGAAACGCTTTCCTTGCTCGGTGAAAAAGAATAAAAAAGCAGCCGCGGTGTGTTTTTGCATTTCGCGGCTGCTTTTATTCTGCCGTGAACGCTATTTACGGTTGATGAAAAATCCGCCTGTTTGACAATATTTTAAAATATTAATTATTTATTAATATATTGAAAACGCTAAAATACTGTGATATAATGCAAATCGCCTATTATAATTATAAACTATTTAAATGGAGATTTTTATGGAGATTCTGGAATATCCGATAGACAGCAAAACGCTGCTTCGCAAAAAAATCAGAATAAAAAAGGAATTGCTGGCAAACGGCACGGCCTTTATTGAGAAACGTGTTGCCGTGCTGGGCGGTTCAACAACAAATGAGATCGTGGATCAGCTTGAGCTTTTTCTTCTCAATTACGGTATCAAACCTGTTTTTTATCAGTCGGAATACGCGCAGTATTGGCAGGACGCGGTTTTCGGAAACGAGGAACTGGATTCGTTTAAGCCGGATATTGTTTATATTCACACGAATTGGCGCAACATAACCAATTTTCCGACTGTGCAGAGCACTCCCGGGGAAACCGAGGCTCTGCTTGATGAGGAATTCAATCATTTTTCCCTGATGTGGGCAAAGATTGAGGAGCGTTATGCCTGCCCGATAATCCAGAATAACTTCGACCGTCCGAACTACCGCCTTTTAGGAAACAGCGATATTTCGGACTTCAGGGGAAAAACGAATTATATTTCACGTCTGAACCAGCTTTTGTACGGGTACGCGCAGGAACACAGAAATTTTTATATAAACGATATAGATTATCTTGCCGCCTGCTACGGTCTTGAGGCTTGGAGCAATCCGCTGTACTGGAATATGTATAAATACAGTCTTTGCCTTGACGCAGTTCCCTCGCTTGCAAAAAGCATTGCAGACATAATAAAGAGTATTTACGGAAAAAATAAAAAGACGCTTGTTCTTGATTTGGACAATACCCTCTGGGGCGGCGTTGTCGGCGATGACGGCGTTGAGGGAATTCAGATTGGTCCTGAAGTTCCGATGGGTCAAATCTACAGTGAATTTCAGAAATACGTCAAGGATCTGAAATCAATAGGCGTTCTGCTTGCCGTAAACAGTAAAAACGATGAAGAAAACGCAATCGCCGGTCTGAATCATCCCGATGGCATTCTGAAGCCTGATGATTTTGTAAATATCAAAGCAAACTGGGAAAACAAGGACAGAAATATGCTGAATATAGCGGCAGAACTGAATCTTGGAATCGACAGCTTTGTTTTTGCCGACGATAATCCCACCGAGCGCGAAATTATGAAACAGGCCGGCTTCGGCGTTGCCGTTTTGCCGATGGACAATGTTGAAAACTATATACGTATGATTGACCGCGGCGGTTATTTTGAGGTCACGTCTCTTTCAAGCGACGATTTATCACGTGTGGAAATGTATAAGGCAAATCAGCAGAGGGCAAAACTTGAGCAGTCGGTCGGTAATTATGAGGACTTCCTGAAAAGTCTTGATATGAAAGCGGTCATACGCAATTTTGAACCGATATATATGCAGCGGATTGCGCAGCTTACGAACAAAAGCAATCAGTTCAATTTAACGACGCTTCGCTGCTCGGAAAGCGATATAACGAAAATGGCGGAGTCTTCCGATTATCTCTGCCTTTACGGCAAGCTGGAGGATAAATTCGGAGACAACGGAGTTGTAAGCGTTGTTGCCGGAGAAAAAATCGCAGACGAGCTTCATATGAGACTGTGGCTTATGAGCTGTCGTGTTTTAAAGCGCGGTATGGAGGATGCAATGCTCGACACCCTTGTGAGCGACGCACAGAAAGACGGTATGAAAGCGATTATCGGCTACTATTATCCGACAGCGAAAAACGGTATGGTTAAGGATTTTTATTCGCGTATGGGATTTTCACCTGTTGAGCAGGACGAAAACGGAAATACTGTCTGGAGGCTTGAAACAGGCTCATACACACCGAAAAATCCTGCAATAGATATTTCAAGATAAAAATTAAGGAGGAAAAAACAATGACAAGAGAGGAAATTTACGAAAGACTGAATACCGTATTTCAGGATGTGTTCGGAGACGATGATCTTACGGTGAACGATGAAACAACAGCACACGACGTTGACGGCTGGGACAGTCTTCGCCACATAACGCTGCTTGCCGCCATTGAGGACGAATTTGATATTGAGTTTTCAATGGGACAGACCGTAAGCATGAAAAATGTCGGCGAAATGGTGGACTATATCGAGGAAGAAGTGTAAATGAGAATTCATCATATTGGTTATCTTGTAAAGCAGATAAATAAATCTGTCAGTGCATTTGAAACGCTGGGATATGTGCTTCAGAGCAGTCCCGTATGGGATGACGGCAGAAAAGCCCACATCTGTTTTCTTGATAACGGCGGATACTGTGTTGAGTTAGTTGCACCGTCGCGTGAATCATCGCTTTATCCGCTTTTAAAGCAGTATCAGAACGCTCCGTATCATATATGCTACTGTTGTAACAATCTGGAAGAAACAATAGAAAAACTGAAAAAAGAAAAGTTTCTGCTCTTTCTGGAGCCGTCTCCCGCACCTGCGATAGGTAAAAATTCCGAGGTCGCTTTTTTAATAAGTGCGCGTGCCGGAATGATTGAGCTTTTAAAGGAATAAGAATATGGCTATTACATCTTTTAAATTTTTGCTTTTTGTATTCATTACCTGCATTCTTTACTATGCGGTGCCGAAAAAATGGAAGTGGATCGTTCTGCTTGCCGCAAGTGCCGTTTTTTACATAAGTTTCAGTGTATACGGGATTTTCATTCTGATCGGTTTGTCGCTTGCTACATATTTTTCCGCGCTTCAGATCCAGAAGCTCAAGGACAGGCAGGCGCAGTGGCTTTCGGAAAACAAGGGTAAGGTTGACAAGGAAGAAAGAAAAGCAAAAAGAAAGTATTTTACAAAGCGTCAGAGCTTATGGGTGGCGCTTGCCGTTGTTTTAAATGTCGGTCTGCTTTTTCTGTTCAAATATTACGGTCATTTTGCCGTAAATATAAACAATACGTTCAATACCTCGCTTTGGACAGCGGAAAACATTTTTCTGCCGCTCGGCATCTCGTATTTCTCACTGCAGCTTATCGGGTATATTGTCGATGTTTCGCGCGGAATAATTCCTGCAGAGAAAAACCCTCTCAAGGTTATTCTGTACGCGATGTTTTTCCTGTCAATTATGCAGGGACCGTTTAACCGGTACGGAAAGCTTATGCCGCAGGTGTGCAGCGAGGAAAGAAAAAAGCATGATTTTCACTCAATCAAGCTCGCGGTACTGAAAATCACATGGGGCTATATCAAAAAGCTTTGTATTGCCGATCAGATGGGAGTCATTACAAACGAGATATTCTCCAATTATACCGAATATGCAGGACTTGCGATTATCTTCGGTGCTGTTTGTTTTGCAATTCAGATTTATGCCGATTTTTCAGGCTATATGGACATTATACTCGGTATAGGCGAACTGCTTGGAATTGAAATGCCGATAAACTTCAGGCAGCCGTTTTTCTCGAGAAATATAACGGAATTCTGGCAGAGATGGCACATAAGCCTCGGAGCGTGGCTCAAGGATTATGTTTTTTATCCTGTTCTTAAATCAAAGGCTTTTCAGAATCTCGGCAAATGGCTCACAAAAAAGGTCGGCAAAAAAGCAGGCAGGCAGATACCTACATATATTGGTATGCTGATTCTCTGGACGCTTATAGGCGTATGGCACGGTGCAGGCTTTAATTATGTTTTCGGAGTCGGTTTGCTCCAGTTTATTTATATCTTTAGCGGAGAAATTTTCAAACCGCTTACCGATAAAATAAAAGCAAAGCTTAAAATCAGAGAAGAAAATCTGTTCTGGCATATCTTCCAGTCGCTGCGTTGCACCGTTTTGATGATTTTTGCCTGGGTGTTCTTTAATTCAAAATCGTTTGGAGACGCCATACAGATGTTCGTCAGAATTGTTGCAGACAGGACACTCGGTCTTGGGCAGCTTGTCGAGGTTGCAAATGCCGATTCACTCCAGTGCAGTATTATAAATATATTGGTATATACTGTTCTTTGCGTTTGCGTTCTGCTGTTTGTCGACCTGTTGCGCGAAAAGGGCGTTTTCATAAGAGAAAAAATTGAAAGCAAGCCGTATCCGATACGTATGGCTTTTTACCTTGCGTGCATTTTTACGCTTATCGTTTTCGGAGCATACGGAACGCAGTATCTCAGCTCGAATTTCATTTATTTTGAATTTTAACGGTGTGATTGTCAATGAAGAAATTTTTAAAAGCAAGCTGTAAGGTTATTTCATTTGTATTGGCATTTTGTTTGATTTTTGCCGGACTTCAGGCCGTCTTGCTGCCAAAGTACGGCGATTCCGTGTTAATGGTCAACGGTCTTAAACAGCTTGATGAAAACAGTATTGATGTTATGTTTATGGGACCAAGTCAGATGTATTGTACTGTTGATTCCAAAAGATTGACTGAGGAATACGGAATATCATCCTTTAATTTCGGAGCGGCGTCGCAGTATCTTACCTGTACGTATTATTATCTCCAAGAAGCATTAAAGCTTCAAAAGCCCAAGGTTGTTATGGTAGAAGTTACATCGTTTTTTCTGCAGAACAAAGATATAAGAGATGCAGAGATGGGTTGGACCTACGCACTTATGGATTGGAATAAGGAAAAATGGGATTCAATGCTTGAGGTATCGGGCGGTAATATAAAAACGGCAATTAAGTATTCGATCCCTCTACTTGCTTATCATTCAAGATGGAATATTTTGGGAAAAGAAGATCTGTTATATTATTTTACAGATCCTGATTTTTCATTAAGAGGTTTTTGTAAGGGAACAGATGTAAACGAACAGACAATCAAGTATTTGTCGCCGGGAAATGGAGAAGTGCGCGAGGTTCCGGAGGATACAGCTAAAGCAATTTCAAATATTGCAGCTCTTTGCAAAGAAAACAATATAGATGTTGTGTTTTTTAAGTCCCCTGTTGCTGAATGGACAAGAAATGATTCAAAAACAGTAAAGGAATTTATCAATCAAAACAATCTTGATTTTATAGATTTTAACGACTATATCTATGAAATAGGTATAGACAGCAAAACTGATTTTGCAAATGAACTTCATCTTAATGTTTCGGGAGCGGAAAAAACAACTGATTTTATCGCAGAATATCTTAAAGAGAATTACTCTTTTTGAATTTAAAGGAGAATGCAAATGAAAAAAGTTTTAAACACCGGCTGCAAAATCATTTCATTTGTATTGGTCTTTTGTTTGATTTTTGCCGGATTACAGGCTGTTCTCATTCCTAAATTAGATAATTCGGTTGTAATGGGAAGCGCTCTTTATGAACTTGAAGAAAATAGCATTGATGTTTTATTTCTGGGTTCAAGCCAGATGTATTGCACCGTAGATGCACAAAAGCTGACTGAAAATTACGGAATAAAAGCATTTGATTTCGGCGCAGCATCACAATGTCTTACCAGCACGTATTATTATCTTCAGGAAGCGTTAAAGGTTCAGAATCCAAAGGTCGTAATGGTGGAAGTTGGGTCTTTTTTTGAAAAAAATTCTGAAATAACCGACAGAACCTTTGCATTTACATATGTTCCTATGAAGTTGACCATTGAGAAATTAAAATCAATGTATACAATTTTGGATGGGGATGCTAAAAAGGTTTTAAAATTTGCTTTTCCTCTTTTTGAATACCATACGAGATGGAACATTGCTGAATCTGAGGATATTACTTACTATTTTAAAAAGCTGGATTATTCAACAAGAGGCTATTACGGCAGGGAACATATAAAGGCTGTTCAGATGGCATATCTTGATTCTGCCGCTGAATCAAATCGGGGGGGGGTACTACCTGAAACAGACAAGGCAATTTCTGAAATTGCCGAGTTGTGCGACGAAAATGGTTGTATTGTTGTATTCTTTAAATCCCCAATGGCTGAATGGACAAAAGGAGATTCCAAAACAGTTAAAGAATATATGCTCGGGAATCATTATAAATTTATTGAAATGAATGACTTTATTGATGAAATGGGCATTGACACACAAACAGATTTTTATGACGAACAGCATTTGTGCGTAGAGGGTGCCGAAAAGGCGACTGATTTTATTGCAGAATATCTTAAAGAAAACTACTCATTTTGAATTTAAAGGAGAATGCAGATGAAAAAATTTTTTAAAAACAGTTGTAAAATCATTTCATTTGTATTGTCTTTCTGTATTGTTTTTGCGGTTCTGCAGATGATTTTCCTTCCGAAATATTATGATTCCACAAAAATGGTAAAAGGTTTTTACGAATTGCCTGAAAACAGCTTGGATGTTCTGTTTGTCGGTCCAAGTCAAATGTTCTGCACCGTTGACTCACAGAAATTAACGGAGGAATACGGTATATCTTCCTATGATTTAGGATCGAGCAGTCAAAATCTGACAATATCCTATTACTATATGCAAGAAGCTCTTAAAAGACAGAAACCCGATGTGGTTATGGTTGAAATAAGCGCTTTCTTCAATGAAAATAAAAATCTTGAGGAACGTGAATTGGCATGGAATTATGTGCCAACAAAGCTTACTCCTGAAAAAATAGTTTCATTAAATACGGTTTTAAACGGAGATATAAAAGAAATCGTTAAGTACGGCTTCCCTCTTTTTTTTACACATTCAAATTGGAAAAGACTTTGGATAGATGATGTAACGTATTATCTTACAACGCTGGATTATTCCTCAAGAGGATATATAGGCCGTGAACATATCAAAGAGGTTGAAATAAAGTATCTTCAGACAGAGGACGAAAAAACCCCTCGGGGGGGGGTACTACCTGAAACAGACGAGGCAATTTCAAATATT
Organism: uncultured Clostridia bacterium; assembly: GCA_947585615.1. Classification (GTDB taxonomy): domain Bacteria; phylum Bacillota; class Clostridia; order Oscillospirales; family Acutalibacteraceae; genus Eubacterium_R. Next base: position 2,881 of record CANPXD010000008.1, on the reverse strand, counting down.
ACCGAACTGTGCAGAGAAAACGGAATTCAAGTTGTGTTTTTTAAATCTCCGGCAGCAAAATGGACAAAATCAGATTCACAGACTGTAAGGGATTATATGGATAAAAACAATTTAATATTTCTTGAAATGAACGATTACCTTGCTGAAATCGGAATCGACGGAAAAACAGATTTTTATGACGAGAACCACCTATGTACGGAAGGCGCGGAAAAATCAACCGACTTTATTGCGCAGTATCTTAAGGAAATGGATTCGTTTTAGCATAAAGCACAAGCCGCAGGTCAGAATGACCTGCGGCTTTGACTATCCTGCGGCGCGGTTTGCGAAGCGCGGCTGCGCTTTAAATCAGATGGTTTTTTCTGTATGCTGTGGGACTCATATTCTTATAACGCGCAAATATTTTTGCAAAATAGCTCATATCGTTGAATCCGCATTCAAGCGCTGTGTCGGTTACGGACTTGTCTGTTAAAATCAGTCTTTCTCCTGCAAGCTCAATGCGGTAATAGTTTAGATATTCTATAGGTGTTTTCCCCGTCATTTCCGAAAATGCCCTGCAGAAATACCGGGGAGCCATGCCGGCAACGTCGGCAAGCTCGTTGAGCGTTATGGCATTTTCATAATTATCCCGTATGTATGTCAAAACATTTTTGAGTCTGATTATTTTCTGGCGGTTTTTTGAAATGGAAAGGCTTTTTTCTTTCATACCTATAAGACTGCCCATAAGCTGCCACATCAGACCCACCGTCGTCCATTCGTAGCCCTTCTGCTCGCGTTCGAGCGAGTCGAATAGTTTATCTGCAAGCTCTGCCTGACGGCTTCCTTTTGAAAAGACGGCAGTGTAGCCGTTTTCATCGGAAAGGAATTCCGCCGCGCTTCTGGCGCAGACGGGCGTGTCGTGAAGAAGCGTTCCGAGGTCGAATACAACGCATTCGTAGACGCAATCGTCGGGAATTCCGCCATGAACAACGCCGTCGCCAATCCAGGCGCAGTCGCCGCTGTTCATTTTAAAGCTTTTTCCGTCTATTAAAAGCTCAAAACTGCCTTTTAAAATTAAAATCAGTTCGTATTCAAGATGCCAGTGAAGCGGCATTTGATACCGCGCGGAGGAGGCGTCAACATAATATAACTCAATCGGAAAATCAAATGTGCCTCTCTTTTTATTTTCATATAGTTCGCTGTAATTCATATACATCTTCCAAAAAGTGAATATCGTCATATAACAATGATATAATATGACGAGAACATATTATTAAAATGTAATATAATACAATTAAAATAGCATATATTTGTATGCTTGTCAAACAAGGAAGGGATTGTATGCAGAACATAAAAGAAATAAAGGAGCAGATATGCGACGTTTGCCACAAAATGTGGCAGCTCGGGTGGGTTGCCGCAAACGACGGGAATGTGAGTGTTCGTCTTGACGACGGAAAAATTCTTGCAACGCCCACGGGAATCAGCAAGTCTTTTATTACTCCGGAAAAGCTTGTTTTGCTTGACAGCAGCGGAAATATTCTTGAAGCAAACGATGGATACCGCCCGTCGAGCGAAATCAAAATGCACTTGCGCTGCTATGAAAAACGTGAAGATGTTATGGGTGTGATTCACGCGCATCCGCCGGGAGCAACGGGGTTTGCGGTGGCGCACAAGGCAATGGATATGTATAATATGATCGAAGACGTTGCCGTTATAGGCTCTGTTCCGCTTACGCCGTACGGAACGCCGTCAACAGCTGAAGTTCCCGACGCGATTGAGCCATATCTTGAAGAGCACGATGTTATGCTTCTGGAAAACCACGGCGCGCTTGCAGTGGGAAGCGATGTTGTCACTGCATTTTACAGAATGGAAAGCCTTGAACTATGGGCAAAGATTACGATAAATGCTGTTATTCTGGGCGGCAGCTACGATATAAGCAGAGAGAATATACAGAAGCTGATTGACCTCAGGGGCTATTACAGAGTAACGGGCAGACACCCGGGATACAAAGTATTCAATCCCGATGACAAAACACTCCATAAAACAGACGGATAAAGGAGAAAAAATATGCTTAAAGGGATACCCGATATTCTTTCACCTGCGCTGCTGAAAGCGCTTGACGAAATGGGACATGGCGATGAGCTTGTTATAGCCGATGGAAATTTTCCGAGCAGAAGCGTGGGGAAAAACGCTGTTGTAATAAGAGCGGACGGTCATGGAGTACCCGAACTGCTCGACGCTGTTCTGCGCCTTGTTCCGCTTGATACATACACACCAAAGCCGGTTGCCCTTATGAAGGTTGTGCCGGGTGACGACTGTCCGACTCCGGCTATTTGGCAGGAATATGAAAAAATACTTAATAAGCACGAGCCTTCGCATCACGAAGTTGAATACACGGAGCGGTTCGCTTTTTACGAAAGGGCAAAGAACGCGTATCTCATTATAGCGACGAGTGAAAAGGCTATATATGCCAACATACTGCTGAAAAAGGGTGTCATAAAATGAAAAAGGTGCTTGCATTTGATTTCGGCGCGTCAAGCGGAAGAGTAATCAGGGCGGTGTTTGACGGAGAAAAAATAGATTGTGAAGAAATCCACCGCTTTGATAATATACCTCTCAATATGGACGGTCATATCTGCCATGATGTTGAGATGATTCTTAATGAAATAAAAACCGCCGTTGAAAAAGCAGGAGATATTGATTCACTGGCGTTTGATACATGGGGCGTTGATTACGGACTTCTCGACAGCGGCGGAAAGCTTATTCATATGCCGTATCATTACCGAGATACGCGGACGCAGGGAGTGCTTGAAAGGGCAGACAGAATAATGAGCCTTTCTCAGCTTTACAACGAGACAGGGATTCAGATAATGAATATCAATACGCTGTTTCAGCTTATCTGCGA
>CANPXD010000007.1 GCA_947585615.1 uncultured Clostridia bacterium | reverse complement strand
GCGTGTTGACAGCCGCATCGCTGTTAACTGATTCGTTTGCGACCGCCCGCAGTGCGGGATGAAGGGAGCAATAAGAATTTGCAGCGGTCAAAATTTTTGAGCGTCTTTAGGCGCGATAGAAAATTTTGGGCACCGCAATCCGATAGGGTCGTTGGTTCGAGTCCAACTTGGGGAGCCAAGAGAAAGCCTCGTAACATCTGTTGCGAGGCTTTTTATACCCAAAAATTAAAAATAAATATCGGGACTTTACTTTATTCCTTTCAAGAAAGCAGGGCGTGTAATGTTGAAATACTTTAGCATTTCACACTTCGTTTTTTATTTACTTTTTCCTTATTATTCGTTACAATATCTTTTTTATTGACTTTTAATAGCTAATCTTCTTGACAAAAAGGAAATTTCGTTTTACACTGTGTTCACGAAAAACTCGAGGTGAATGTTTATGAACATACAAGAATGTGATGTTTTGAACACGTTGTTTCTACACCCTTATGTTAATCAAAGAGTTTTATCTGAACATTGCGGTCATTCACTTGGCACAGTAAACCGCTCCATAAAAACTCTTATAGAAAAAGGATATTTAGATGAAAATATTCAGCTGACAAACACAGCAAAAAAAGAAATAATCTGCAAATCACCCAAAAATGCCATAATTTTAGCAGCTGGATTAGGAATGAGAATGGCACCAATAAATATGGAACTTCCGAAAGCATTTCTCGAAGTTGACTCTCAGCCGTTGATAGAAAGAATAATTGACCAACTGCACGAAGTCGGTATCAAGGATATTTACATAGTTGTCGGATTTATGAAAGAGCATTTTGATTATTTAATTGATAAGTATGGCGTCAAGCTAATTATTAACACTCGTTATTCCGAATGTAATAATTTGTATTCGTTAAAACTTGTTCTTGATAAACTATCAAATACATATATAATTCCCAGCGATGTATGGTGTGGCACAAACCCTTTTAGGAAGTATGAACTTTATTCATGGTATATGGTGAGTGATCTTGTTGATAATGAAAGCGAGGTTCGTGCTAACCGAAAGAAGGAACTTGTCCGTATTAAAGAGGAAAACGGCGGAAATGCAATGATTGGAATTTCCTACTTGCTTGAGGAACAGTCAAATCAGGTAAGGCAGGCAGTGAATAGACTTGTGGAGAGCAGGGGATATAAAAAAGCATTTTGGGAAGAAACTCTATATAAAAACAATAAAATGATTTTAGCGGCAAGAGTAGTCCGTTCCTCTGACAATGTAGAAATAAACACCTATGAACAGCTTCGTGAAATAGATAGTAGTTCTAAACAGCTAAAATCCAAAGCAATTTCGATTGCCGCTCATACATTGAATGTAAATACTGAAAACATTACTGATATTGCCGCTTTGAAAAACGGAATGACAAACCGCTCCTTTTTATTTAACAGCAAAGGCAAAAAATATATTATGCGAATACCTGGAGAAGGAACGGACAAGCTGGTAAACCGTGCACAGGAGGCAGCGGTTTATCAATTGATAAACGGAAAAGGTATATGTGACAATGTTATATATATTAACCCGCAAAACGGCTGCAAAATTACCGAGTATATTGAAAACGCAAAAGTCTGTGATCCGTTTAATAAAAATGATGTAATAAAATGTATGAATAAATTAAAGAACTTTCACTCAATGAAACTGAAAGTCAGTCATGAATTTGATTTATTCAGCACGATTGAATTTTATGAATCCCTGAGGGGAGGAACTTCTTCTTGTTATCGTGATTATAAGGATACAAAAAAGAAAGTTTTATCCTTAAAAAATTTTATTAACAAGATACAAGCTGATAAAGTCCTTACTCATATTGATGCAGTTTGTGATAATTTTTTGTTTACAAAAGATGAAAACGGAAATGAGGATATTAAATTGATTGATTGGGAGTATGCCGGTATGCAGGATCCCCATGTTGATATTGCAATGTTTTGTATTTATGCAATGTATAATAGAGAACAAATTGATGAACTGATTCATATTTATCTTCGTGAAGATTTTAATGAAATGCTCAAGCTTAAAATTTACTGTTATATTTCTGTTTGCGGACTCTTATGGAGCAACTGGTGCGAATATAAACGGACCTTGGGAGTGGAGTTTGGCGAATACGCACTTCGTCAATACCGATATGCCAAGGATTATTATAAAATAGCTAATGAAATGATGGAGGAAAAAGGAATTTAATGTATCAAATAAAACAAGCAATTATTATTGCCGCCGGTAAAGGCAACAGGTTAAGACCTGTTACCAACTCTACGCCAAAACCGCTTGTCAGAGTTAATGGAGTAAGAATGATAGATACTATTATTAAAGGACTGCACGCTAATAATATTAATAAAATATATATTGTTGTCGGTTATCTAAAAGAGCAATTTTACAACCTTGAACGGGAATATGAGGGAGTTAAAATAATTGACAATCCTTATTATGATACCTGTAATAATATTTCTTCATTATATGTCGCAAGAGAATACATAGATGATGTAATAATTTTAGACGGTGATCAAATAATTTCAAATGTCGATGTACTTTCAAGAGAATTTAAAATGAGCGGATATAACGCTATATGGACAGACAATCAAACAGATGAGTGGCTGATGACTGTTGAGAATGGTGTTGTAACAAATTGCTCAAGGAATGGTGGTGCACACGGCTGGCAGCTATACGGCATTTCACGCTGGAACAGTGAAGACGGTAAAAAGTTGCGTCATCATTTGGAAATAGAATTTGAGAAAAAGAAAAACTATCAAATATATTGGGATGATGTTGTAATGTTTTGCTATTTTAATGATTATAAATTAGGAATACATGAAATGAAAAAGGGTGATGTGGTTGAAATAGATTCTTTTAAAGACCTGTCATCATTGGATTCAAGTTATATTTAATAAAAATATTGATTTTGGAAGGAATAATCAAAATGAAAAATAACAAAAGGAAAATTGATTTAGTTACAACTGCAATACCAATGGCAATCATTTTGGTCTTGTGCTTATTTTTTGTAATCAGTCCAACCTCCTCAACAAAAGGATTATCGGCAATTAGAGGGTTTTTGGAAGGCGATCTCGGTATTTATTATCTAATTGTCGGACTTGGAGTTTTGCTCGTTTCTCTTTATATTGCTTTTTCGGACATCGGCAAAATAAGACTTGGAAACCGGGGGGGGGAACCTAAGTATAATTTTTTTACCTGGGGTTCTATGATGTTTACTGCCGGCCTTGCCGCAGATATTCTTTTTTACTCATTCTGTGAATGGATTTTGTATGCGGGCGAGGCACATATTGCCGAACTCGGATCTATACAGGATTGGGCATCAACATATCCTCTTTTCCATTGGGGACCTATTCCATGGAGCTTTTACGCGGTGTTGGCTGCTGCTTTCGGCTTTATGCTCCACGTCAGAGGTGTAAAAAAGCAAAAATATTCTGAAGCATGCCGTCCTATATTGGGAAAATATACAGATAAGGCGCCTGGCAAACTCATTGATGTTCTTGCTATTATTGCTTTGATTGCGGGAACAGCCACTACTTTCAGTCTGGCTACGCCTCTCCTTTCGGCAGCGCTGACCGATCTGTTCGGAATTGTTGCGTCAAAATGGGTTACAATTGGAATTTTGGCAGTTATCTGTATTATTTATACTGTATCTGTTATGCGTGGTATGAGAGGCGTTAAGTTTCTTGCTAAAATCTGTATGTATGTCTTTTTTGCACTGCTTATATATGTTTTAATTTTTGGAAAAAATGCTATTTATATTGCCGAAACAGGATTCACGGCAATCGGAAATCTGGTTCAAAATTTTATTGGACTAAGTACTTGGACGGACGCATTGCGCACTTCCGGATTTCCACAGAACTGGACTATTTTCTATTGGGCTTACTGGATGGTTTGGTGTGTTGCCGCGCCGTTTTTTATGGGCAGTATATCAAAAGGACGCACCGTAAAACAAGTGGTTCTCGGAGCCTACACGTTCGGTTTGAGTTCTACCTTTGTTTCATTTATTATTCTTGGAAATTACAGTCTCGGACTTCAAACAAGCGGCAGACTTGATGTAATGGGAATTTATGAAAAAACCGGCGATTTATATCAAACAATTATTGCGGTTATACATTCACTTCCTGTTCCGCAGATTGTGCTTGTACTGTTGATTGTTTCAATGATAGCATTCTATGCTACATCTTTTGATTCTATTACATTAGTTGCTTCGGCATATAGCTATAAGGAAATCGAATCAGATGAGGATGCGGGAAAAGGAATGAAATTATTTTGGGCAATCCTTTTAATCCTTCTCCCTATTGTCTTAATATTTAACGAAAACAGTATGAACAATTTGCAAACGGTATCAATGATTGCTGCATTTCCTATAGGGATTGTAATAATTCTGATAATTTCAAGCTTTATAAAGGATGCAAAAAAGCATTTACACTCACAGGAAAATTTATCGAATAAAGTATCCGAGATAGAAAACTTAAAAAAATAAAGTAAAAAAATGACTGCTTTGCTGCAGCCGTTACAGTGTGTTAAAAAAGCCCGGCTCTTGCCGGGCTTTTTCGCGTGATTATGGTAAAATAAATGCAGCGATAAAAATGATAGATAAAAATAACTTGAAAATTAAATGGGAACAAGAAACCGCTTGGAATAAATTGTTTAAAGAAATGAATAAAATATATGACATATTAATCAGAGCAGTATAAATGTACTGCTCTCCTTGTTTATATATTGCTGCCAAACTTGCGGAAATTTGTTTTGCACGAACTTTGCATAAGAGCAGTCTGGCGTGAGCGCCATATTTTTTTCTTTAAGAATATCATAAATCATTTTATACCAGCGGTTCAGTTCGCTTTCTGTTTTATCCTCAAATTTTCCGATTTCAAGCTTTCCGTTGCTGTTGCACTCCATAAAATAGACGTAAGCATCGGGAATCTCCTTACAATCGCACACAGTAAGCGGTGCAGTTGCAAGACGTGCGCAGGGAATATTTTTAAACGGAATCATTTTGCTTTCTTCGGCATTGACCTCATAGATATAACCGTGCCTGTTTTGAGATACCTCCTTGAGCGCATTTGGATAAAGCTCGTGATAAATCGGTGTGCCGCTTTTTGTAAAGCCGTAGGGAAACCAGTAAAAAGGACGATCAACAGCATTGCAGATATAAAAAGCGGAAACAATCTCAATCGTGGTCATATAAATATACGGTCTGTCATGGTCTGCCAGATGAGGTTCAAGAATTTTTATTCCGCCTGTATTGCTGCCGTGATAAAGCTTCATACACAACTCCTCGATACAGTTCGATTATAAGAGATACATACGGATATTTTACTGCTTTGTGTGTTCGTCAAGCGTCTGGTAGTAGGCAGGAAGAAAGTTTTCTCTGAAATAGCGAACCTCGGGCATATTGATTTCATCAATCAGCCGTTTCTGCGCTTCAAGCGCCTTTTCAAATTCTCTGTTGCCCATACGGCATTCACTGATACATTTTATAAGCGCATCCGTTTTATCGGCAGCCTTAATGATTTTCCAAAGCTCCTCATCACCGTCCTTTTTATTAAAAAGAGGGGAGTAGTCGTCTCTGAATTCTTCGGGCAGCATTGCAAGCAGCCTTTTGCCTGCTATGTTTTCAATATCTTTATAAGCATTTATAATTTCACGGTTGTAGTATTTAACGGGAGTTGGCATATCGCCTGTGATAACTTCTGTTGCATCGTGGTAAAGGGCAAGCAGAGCGCATCTTTCGGCATTATAATTTTTTCCGAATTTCTTATTCCCGATAATGCACAGGGCGTGCGCAATGATTGCAACGCTGTGGCTGTGTTCGGCAATGTTTTCCTTTGCCGTGTTTCTCATCAGAGACCAGCGGTCAATCAGTTTCATTCTGTTTATCATTGCAAAAAAACTGCTCATTTCAGTTGTCTTCCTTTGCGGATATTGCTATTCCCAGCTCCCCGAGCTGTATATTGTCTATGTCGGACGGAGCACCGCTCATAAGCTCGCTCGCGTTCTGGACTTTCGGAAATGCGGTGACGTCACGCAGGCTGTCAGCTTTGCAGATGAGCATGGCAAGTCTGTCAAGTCCGATTCCCATTCCTCCGTGGGGAGGCGAAGCGTATTTGTAAGCTTCAACAAGGAAACCGAATTTTGCATCTATTTCTTCCTGCTCCATTCCAAGCAACTCAAACATTTTATTTTGAAGTTCGCAGTCAGTAATTCTCATAGAGCCTGAAGAAAGTTCTGTTCCGTTTAAAACAAGGTCAAACGCCTCCGCGCGCACTTTTGATTTGTCTGTATCAAGATAGGGCAGACATTCCTCAAGCGGCATAGTGAACGGATGGTGCATTGCAAGCCAATTGCCGCTTTCCTCGTCATATTCAAAGAAAGGCATTTCGGTGATCCAAACATAGTTCCATTTGTTTTCGGGAATTATGCCGAGAGTCTTTGCAACGCTGAGACGCAAAGCGCCCATAACCGAAAGTGCAAGGTTTGTTTTGTCACTTACGATAAATATACAGTCGCCTTTTTTTGCATTAAGCTTCTCAAGGAGAGTCTCAAGCTCACCGTCTTTCAGGAATTTTGCAAACGAACACGAGGGCGCGTCGTCTGCCCATCTTATGTAGGCAAGACCTTTTGCGCCGATTCCTTTAACATATTCGGTCAGCTTATCTATTTTCTTTCTGGTGTATTCGCCTGCGGCGTTTTCGGCAACGATTGCCTTGACGGAACCTCCGCTTTCCAGCGCGGATTTGAATACGGGAAAATCGGTTTTTGCCGCCCATTCGGATATGTCGTTAATGAGCATAGCAAAGCGCGTGTCCGGCTTGTCGGAGCCATAGCTGTTCATAGCCTGCGCAAAGGTCATACGCGGAACTGGCGATTCGATTTCAATTCCGAGCGTTTCCCTCATAAGTCTTTTGATAAAGCCTTCCGCCATTTCCATAATGTCACTTGTATCAACAAAGCTCATTTCAAGGTCTATCTGGGTAAATTCAGGCTGACGGTCCGCGCGCAGATCCTCATCACGAAAGCACCTTGCAAGCTGTATGTAGCGGTCAAAGCCTGCAACCATCAAAAGCTGCTTATAAATCTGGGGACTTTGAGGCAGAGCATAAAATTTTCCGTTGTGGATTCTGCTCGGAACAACATAATCGCGCGCGCCCTCGGGCGTTGATTTAATCATCATCGGCGTTTCAATTTCTATGAAACCGTTTTCATAAAAATATTCACGTGCGATTTTTGCAATTTTGTGACGCATTATGATGTTCTGCGTGATTTTTTCGTTCCTGAGGTTTAAATAGCGGTATTTAAGCGCTGTTTCCTCTGAGACCTCGTTTGCCTTTGAAATCTCAAAGGGCGGAGTCTGTGCCTTGGAAATGATACGCAGTTCCGTTGCCTCAACTTCAATTTCACCTGTGGAAATTGCGAAATTTTTGCTTTCACGCTCACGAACGATACCCCTTACGGCAAGTACATACTCTGAACGTACGGACTGTGCTTTTTCAAAAACTTTTCTGTCTGTTTTGTCGTTAAAGGAAATCTGAACAATTCCCGTTCTGTCCCTCATATCAATAAATAGGAGATTACCGAGGTCACGTCTGCGCTGTGCCCAACCGAAAAGGGTGACCTCTTTTTCTCTGTCCGAAAGGCGCAGAGCGCCGCAGTAATCAGTTCTTTTAAGTCCTTTTATTTTATCCATTTTCTTTATCTCCCAAACCGAAAAGTGAACTGAAATCAAGCGTTTCACCGTTAATTTCAAGATCGTTGAGCTGCTCGGAGAGGGTGATATTATAATATCCGCTCACAAAGGTTGCAAGCGCAATCTCCGTCTCCTCACCGTTTTGCATATTTTTCAGTTTTGCCGTACCGCTCTCAACCTCGCTGTCGCCGAGAACAACGGTATATTTGGCAGACAGTCTGTCCGCATATTTCATCTGCGCGCGCAGGCTGCGTCTGTTGAGGTCGTACAGGCACGAGAAACCTTCCTCTCTCATATCCTTTGCAATTTTAACCGCTTTCAGAGTTGCCTTTTCACCGAGAGCGGCTATGAATAAATCGGGTTTGCTGTCCTCAGGAAAATCGCAGCCCTGCGTTTCCATTAAAAGAAGCAGTCTTTCAAGTCCCATTCCAAAGCCGAGCGACGGAGTCTTTTGCCCTCCGAGTTCCTCAATAAGTCCGTCATAACGTCCCCCTCCGCATACAGTTCCCTGTGCGCCTATTGAGGAGGAAATAAATTCAAAAACGGTTTTTGTGTAATAATCAAGACCGCGTACAATTTTCGGGTTTACGGTGAATTCTATATTTTCAGCTTTTAAATATTTTTTTACCTCTTCAAAGTGCGCCTTACAGTCATCGCAGAGATAATCAATAACAACAGGAGCGTCCTTTGCAGCTTCAGCGCATATAGGAGACTTGCAGTCGAGAATGCGCATTGGATTTCTTTCAAGCCGATCCCTGCATGTTTCGCACAATTCGTCTTTTTTGGAACTGAAATATTCTTTCAGCGCCGTATGAAATTTCTTTCGGCATTCGGGACAGCCTATTGAGTTTATTTCAAGATGTAAATCCCTAATGCCGAGTGTGTCGAAAACAGATTTTGCTAGACTTATTATTTCTGCGTCCGCAAGGGGTGACGGTGTACCGAAGCACTCAACGCCGAATTGGTGAAATTCACGCAATCTGCCTGCCTGGGGTTTTTCATAGCGGTAGCACGAGGTAATATAGCAAACCTTTTGCGGAAGCGTTTCGTTGCAAAGACCGTTTTCAAGAAAGGAACGCGCCGCGCCCGCAGTGCCTTCGGGTCGGAGCGTTATGTTTCTGCCGCCCTTGTCGTCAAAGGAATACATTTCCTTCTGAACAACATCGGTAGTATCGCCTACGCCGCGTCGGAAAAGTTCCGTATGCTCAAAAACAGGAGTTCTGATTTCCTTAAAGCCGTATTTTTCAGCCGCTTCAATAACGGTCGCTTCAATATATTGGTTTTTATACACCTCGCCCGGCAGCACATCCTTTGTGCCTTTTATTGCTTTTGTTATAAGTGCCATTTGTCTTCTCCAATCAAAAAAACGGGTGAGTTTCCGCCCACCCGGCTTTAGTAATGCTTATATATTATATCGCGGGTTTACTATTTCTCTCCATTCAAAATCACCGCGTTCAACGCCGCGTATTAAGGCCTCGCCTGTTGCTATATTTGTTGCAAACGGAATATTGTGAACGTCGCAGAGACGAAGTAAATCATTATCATTTGGCTCGTGGGGTTTTGGATTTAAAGGGTCACGGAAAAAAATCAGCAAATCAATTTCATTACAGGCGATTCTGCTTGCAATCTGCTGACCGCCGCCCTGACTGCCTGATAAAAAGCAGTTGATTTTTAATCCGGTCGCTTCCTGAACAAGCTTTCCAGTTGTCCCCGTAGCGCACAGCTCATGGCGGCTCATGATACCGCAATATGCGATGCAGAACTGAACAAGAAGTTCCTTTTTTGCGTCATGAGCTATAAGTGCAATGTTCATAAATTACCTCCAAAAAAAGAATGAATACGGCTGTCTGCAAAAGCAGCAGCCGATGGGGAATGCGATAAAACCATTGCTTATTAAATAATAACATAAAAATATACTTTATTCAACAGTAAAATTATATATTTTGTTTAATCAAGAAGAACTCCTGTCTGCTGGGCAGGCGTTTCGTCTGTGTTGTTCGAGTAATAATAGTCAATAATAGATGAGGTGATTTCAGATGTGGAAGTACCCGAGCCTGCAAGCTCTATTACGGAGGCTATTGAAATTTCGGGGCTTTCGTATGGTGCAAATGTGATAAGAAAGCCGTTATTTACAATTCGTCCGTTTTGCCTTACCTGAGAAGTACCTGTTTTGCAGGCAACGTCAACGTCAAGACGACCGAAAACGCTGGCGGGAGCTCCGCTCGTTGCAACCATCCGCATACCCTCTTTGACAATGGAAAATGTTCCTGCCGAAATGGGCAGTTCTTCAGCAACAGTGTATCCGGTCTCTGCAACTGAGCCGTCGTAGGTATTGATAACGGATTTAACAAAATGAAGTTCGTATCTTGTTCCGCTGTTCGCAACGGTTGCACAGTAATTGGCAAGTTGAAGAGGCGTGAAAAGGTTATCAGACTGACCGATACCGCTTTGAATTGTGTCACCCATCTGCCATTTCCTGTTATATCTTTCCGCGCTTGCAAGACCTGCAAGCACGCCTGACGCCTCATTTATTTCAACGCCTGTCTTTTCACCGAGTCCAAACATCGAGCCGTATTCGTTCATCTTGGTGATTTTCAAACGATCAGCAACGTTGTAGAAGAATATGTTGCAGGAATCGCGAAGTGCCTGCTTAACATTTTCCCTGCCGTGCGCGTTGCTGTTAAGGCATTTGAAGGTAATGTCGTAGTACTGCCATGTGCCGTGACAGGTAAAGGTAGTGTTTTCATCTATAATACCTTCTTCAAGTGCCGCGCACGCCATCATCGGCTTAAAGGTTGAGCCGGGAGCATAAAGACCGAGAGCAAATCTGTTCCAGAGAGGCTGCCTTGAATTATTCATAAGATCGGAATAATTGTCATAGTAGTCGTTCAAGTTATATGTCGGATAAGACGCGGCAGCAAGCAGTTCACCGCTGTTTACACTTTCAACAACGACTGCTCCCGCACTTGACGAGGCGCTTACCTCGTTGCAGGTGTCTCTGAGTTTTTCCTGCGCAAGCCGCTGCAGGTCTTTATCTATAGTCAGAACAACGGTGTTTCCCTGTACGGGATTTTTCGTTATCTTCTCGGAAACGTTCCCTTCACTGTCTATTGTAACGGTAAGTTCTCCCGGAATTCCCCGCAAATCGCTTTCCATTACAGCTTCAATTCCGCTTTCGCCGATTGTGTCGTTGATGCCGTAGCCGCTTTCCTTGAGCTTTGAGTATTCCTCGGCATTGATTTTTCTCACTGTTCCCAAAATATGCGGAGCAAGCTCGGGATCAGTGTATTCACGATAGGCAATCGGTTCAATATCCGCTCCAAGATAGCTTACGCTGTCCTCCTTTATTGCGGCAACCGTTTCATTGCTCACGTCGTCAGCTATGGTTACGGGATTCTCTATTGAGAACAGAAGACGCGTCAGCTCATAGCGTATACCGCCGATTTTGAGGGCTGTCTGTGTGTCACAGTTTTCAAGACCGTAAAGCTCTACCATTGCGTCGTAGCAGTTCTGAGCGGTGGCATAGTTCTGAAGATTGAACATATCTTTGCTTTTCATTGTGGCAACTGCTTTTTCATCGTCTGTAAAGACAATAGAATCGCCCTCAAGAATAAGAGGAAGATTGTTTACATATTCCTCGCCGTTTTTTTCAAACAGCTTTATTAAATTCAGAATGATCGTATTTCTCGCTTCGTTGTCGGAGCGCGGCGGAAAATAAGCTGCGTTGAGAATAATGGAATTGCCGCGTCGGTTCGTAACAAGGGGATTGCCGTTCCTGTCAACAATTTCTCCGCGTGCCGCTTCTATCGGAACAGTATACGTTTTGGCGGTGCTGTTCTGCTCCGTGTAAAACTTGTTGTTTACAACTTCAATGTCGTACAGCTTGAAGCCAAAGCCGAACATCACAAGCAATACAAGAAATACAGCAATTACAGAGCGGCTGCTCAGGTGTCTGCTTTTCATGGCAATCTCCTTTCTTAAAAATAATCCGTGTTTTTAAATCAAACAGTCTTGTCGGGCGTGTTTAGTCTTCTTTTAACAGGCTTAAAGCAGAGCCATACTAACGGTGTTATAACGCAGGTGTAAAACGCGCTTGGGATGTAAAAGGAAAACAGGCTCAGTTCCGCTCCGTGAATTCCTTTTATAATTATGAATAAGAGCCAGTAAAGAAATACATACAAAATGATTGTGACTGCGGAAAATATGATGCAGGTTATAAAAGTGTCTCTTATTATGTATGTAACGAGCGCGGCACTGCAAAAACAGGCTGCGCACATAAAAACAGCATTGAAACCGAGATGTACCGTTGTTGTTGAATCCCAGAGAATTCCGCCGAAGAGTCCGAGCAGTCCGGCAAATCTTTCATCTTCGCCGATTCCGAGAATAACCGTAACAGGTAAAAGAAGAAAACAGCGCGCGCCGCCTATTTCAAGTGTAAGTCCCTCGGTGTTCTGGAGAACAGCGGCAAAGAAAAGAATGAGAATATAGCATATTGCCTTTATGCTCTTTCGTCTGTATGAAAGCTCCACTACTTTGCCTCGCTTTCATATCCTGTTATGACAAGGCATTTTGAAATATTATTTACGTCTATTCCCGGAACTACAACTGCATATGATGCAATGGAGGTTCTTTCTTCATTTATTTCCTCAACCGTTCCTATTATAAGTCCTTCGGGAATATTTCCGCTGATTCCGGCAGTTGAAATGATTGAGCCGTATGTGACCGGCGTGTCTGAAGCGAGATTCGCCATTTTGCACCTGCCGTTTTCAGCAAGTTCCGCGTCACCCGTTACATACGATATTTCGCCCGAAACGATTTCATATGCCGAAACGGAAAAAGCAGGATCAAGAACCGTTTTTACAACACTGTGTGTAGGATAAGCGGTACTGATTATGCCGACAATATAGTTCCCGTAAATTACGGCGTCGCCCTCTTTAACAGCGTTAGATGTTCCCTTGTTGATTGTGTATGAGCCGAAAATGTCTGCGGGGTCTCTTGATATTACGGTGGCTTCGGCAAAGGTAAAATCGGGATTCTCCTCTTTAAGTTGGAGAGCGTCTTTGTAAAGAGCGTTCTGCCTCCGCAGATTTTCATAATCTGCAAGACGATCCTGCAGAGCGCCCACCTGAAGCTCAAGATCGTTTATTTTTTTCAGATATTCGGAATTTCCGCTTGCCTCTCCGAAAATATAGGATATTCCAGAGGAAATTTTGGACGCAGTCCATTCAACGGGAGTGAAAACAACGCCTGCAACACTTGACTGAAGCGTTTTGCTTGTGCCGTTTGCCGCACATATGAGAGCACCGGCAAGAAAGCACACAATTATCGCCGAAATGAGCTTGAAACGGCTGCCTTTGAAAAATTCCTTCATTTATCTTGCCCTTCTGAGTTTAACAGATGTCCCGAGCGCAACTGCGTCAAGGGGCGTTTCAGTCGTGTGAACCGCGATTTTCGTTTCTTTTGAAATAAGTTCGGGAAGTCCTCTGAGAAGGGATGTTCCGCCTGTTATGTAAATGCCTCTGTCAATAATATCCGCTGAAAGCTCAGGCAGTGTTACCTCAAGCGTCTCCCGGATTGCCGAAATGATTTCGCCGACAGGTTCGGATAATACCTCTCTTATTTCCGCCGATGTAATTTCTATTCCCCCCGGGAGTCCGTCAGCAAGATTCCTTCCTCGAACCTCCATCGCTCCCTCGCCGTCATATTCAGCCGCAGAGCCTATTTTCAGTTTTATATCCTCCGCCGTTATAGTGCCGATAAGAAGATTATGATTCTTTTTCATGTGGTTGACGATAGCGTCATCAAGAGCATTTCCTGCAACTCGAATGCTCTTTCTTGCGGCGATTCCGCCGAGAGAAACAACCGCTATATCACAAGTGCCGCCGCCTATATCAACTATCATAGAACCTGTTGCGTCAAATACAGGGAGACCTACTCCGAGAGCAGCCGCCATAGGCTCTTCAATCAGTTCAACTTCCTGCGCTCCCGCTGAACGCGCGGCGTCTTCAACTGCTCTTCTTTCAACCTCCGTAACGCCGCTCGGAACGGAAACAACAGCTCTTGTTTTTGCAAAAACAGAGTTTTTTGAGGAGCGGTAAATAAAATCGTGGAGCATATCGGCAGTCATATCGAAATCTGCGATAACGCCGTCGTTAAGAGGCTTGACGGCAACGATTGAGCCGGGAGTGCGGCCTATCATTGCCTTAGCGTCCTTACCTGTTGCAAGAACTCTGCGTGTTTTAACGTCAACGGCAACAACAGATGGCTCTCTTATCAGAATTTTTCCTTTTTTATCGCATATAAGGGTGTTTTCGGTTCCGAGGTCAATGCCGATGTCCCTTGTTAAAATCATAAATTATCTCTCGCTTTCTGCATCTAAACAATCCTTAAGCAACGGGGAATTGAACACAACAGCCTGAAATAACCGCTTTTCCGTACCTAATTTTGTTCGACTCTTTGTTGCTTTTACATATGAATCAATACACAGCTATATTATATATTAAATATATTTCCATAACAATATCTAAAATGAAAATTAATAATTTTTTTTGGAGAAATTCAGCAAAAACAAACTGCCCGAATGTGCTTCGGACAGTCCTGTTGCCATACAGACTTTTATATTTCGGTTGTGAAGGTGTATCCCTGTTCTTTGATGTTGTCTATAACCCGACCGAGAATATCAGCGTTTGTGCTGCTTACGGCGTGCAGAAGAATGATGGCGCCGTTGTGAGTTGATGACGTTATTTTCTCATATGCCGCCTCAGGTTCAGGCGGTGCGCTTGTGTCCCAGTCGGCATAGGCAAAACTCCAGAAAAGAGTTTCGTATCCGAGACTTTTTGCCAGAGCGAGCGTCTGCTCGCTGAAAGCGCCCTCCGGAAAACGGAAATAGGTCATTTCATATCCGAACTGCTGGGCAACGTAATCGTGAAGAATCGTAATTTCGTCTCTTGCCGTTTCAAGGTCTTTCTGAGTTAGATTGTAATGCCTGTAGGTGTGGTTGCCAACAATGTGTCCCTCGTCAATCATACGTTTGACAAGCTCCGGATTGTCCTCAACATAATCATAGGTGCAGAAGAAAAAAGCTTTAACGTTTTTTTCTTTAAGCGTATCAAGAATTTGGGGCGTATAGCCGTTTTCATAGCCCTCATCAAAGGTGAGGCAGACTGTTTTTGTATCATCAAGCAGCCATTTCCCTCCAAGCTTGCTGTACTGCTGCTGAAGTTTTGCGGGATCAACAGGTCTGCTGTGGTCCGTTATGTTTCCCGGTCCCCATGTTATTGATTCCGTATTGTACCCTGACAGGTCAAGTCCCACGCCTGTTGCTTCAAGTGTTGTTTCGGCAACATTTGTTGTCGGTTCGCTGCTGCTCTGCGTTGTGCCGTCATCAGTGTTTTTTGCCGCCGTACAGCCGCAAAGCAGAAAAGAAAGCGCCGTCAGCGCCGCAAAAATTTTTTTCATATAAAAATTCCTCCCGCAATTATTTTTCGCAGGAGGCGTATGCAATATAAATGGCAGATTTTAATTGTTTTCGGCTTCTTCAACGCTTTTTTGTTTTAAGTACGCATTTATGAAGCCGTCAATATCTCCGTCCATAACGGCGTTTATATTACCCATTTCATAGCCTGTTCTGTGGTCTTTTGCCATTGTATAGGGCATAAACACATATGAGCGTATCTGGCTTCCCCACGCGATTTCTTTTTGGTCGCCCTTGATGTCCTCAATCCTTTCAAGATTTTCGCGCTCCTTGATTTCAACAAGCTTTGATTTGAGCATTCTCATTGCAACCTCGCGATTCTGATGTTGGGAACGCTCAATCTGGCAGGAAACGACTATCCCTGTCGGGATATGTGTAAGACGCACGGCAGACGATGTTTTGTTTACTTTCTGACCGCCTGCTCCCGAGGCTCTGTAAACGTCCATTTTGATGTCCTCTTCCTTAATTTCAACGTTTACGTCGTCGTCTATTTCGGGCATTACCTCAAGGGAAGCAAAGGAGGTGTGACGCCGTCCGGAGGAGTCAAACGGCGAAACCCTTACAAGACGGTGGATACCCATTTCACCCTTGAGATAACCGTAAGCATTTTCACCTTCAATAAGAATCGTTGCGCTTTTAAGACCGGCAACATCTCCATCGAGATAGTCGAGCGTGGAAACTTTGTAGCCGTGGCGTTCGCCCCAGCGATTATACATTCTGAAAAGCATTTCCGCCCAGTCCATCGCTTCGGTTCCGCCTGCGCCTGCGTGAAAGGTGAGAAGAGCGTTTTTATCGTCAAATTCTCCGCTGAGCAGAGTCGAAAGCGTCATGCTTTCTATTCTTCTTTCAATGTCGTCAACAGATGCGGTGCAGTCCTCCAGAAGCCCTGCGTCTCCTTCTTCGTCGGCAAGCTCAATCATCACGAGAGCATCGTCGTAATCCGATTTCAAAGCCTCGTATGACGCCACACGGGCTTTTAAAGTACCTGTTTTTTTAAGGATTTTTCCGCTTTCTTCCATATTTTCCCAAAAATCGGGAGCAGCCGCCTTTTCCTCAAGCTGACGTATTTCATCTTTTATAAGGTCGATTGCAAGAGCCTCTTTTAAATTTTGAATCGGTTTTTCCGACTCAAGAAGACGAAATCTTAAATTTTCAAACTCAATCATATTATTATCATTGCCTTTCGTAAAAAACACGAATATTATAAACAAATTTTACCTTTATTGCAAGGATATGTAAAATTAATTTACTCTGCCATAAGTTTTTTTGCGATTTTTTTCATAGAAAGGCGGCATTCTTCGCTTATCGGCATAAACGGTCGTCTGCATTCGCCCATATCAATTCCCATTTCGCTTAAAACAGCCTTTTCGGACTGAAAAACGCCGTATTTGATCATTTCGAGGATGATTTCGTTTGCTTCGTTTTGAATTTCCTGCGCAAGCTCCGTGTTTCCGGCTTTGAAAGCGGAGATAAGGCGTAAAAATTTTTTGCCCATAAAATTATAGGTGCTTCCGATTGCGCCGTCCGCTCCCATTGAAAGACCTGAAAGGAGCGTTTCGTCAAAGCCGTTGTAGACGATGATTTCGCGGCGTAAATGCTTGAATTGCCAGAGTGCAAACATATCGTTTGAGGTGTGCTTTATTCCGATGAATTTTTTGTTTTCAAAAAGCTTTTCGGCAGCGTCTTTTGTGAGCGAGAACCCGCCCGAGGCAGGAAAGTTGTATAAAATCATCGGCAAATCGGTGCTGTCTGAAATATCGTTATAATATTTCATAATTGCCTCTGGAGGAAAGGAATAGTAATACGGCGCGACCGCTGATACCGCGTCAAAGCCGAGCTTTTCCGCGTGTTTCGCCATATCGGAGGCGGCGTCGGTGCTGATGGTGCCAACATGGGCGATGAGTGTTGCTCTGCCCCTTGCCGCCGAGGCAACGCAGTCGAAGACGGATTTTCGTTCTTCATTTGTAAGAAGCAATCCCTCTCCCGTGCTGCCGCCTGCATAAAATCCGTCTACACCGCTTTCGATGTTGAATTCAATAAGCTTTTCAAGCGAGTCAAAATGAATTGAACCGTCACGTTTGAAAGGAGTCAGAAGCGCGGTGAAAAGACCCCTGAATTTATTTAAATCCCCCATTTTTCAAACTCCTTTGCAAATCTTTTTGTTATGTCGGCAGGTCTTGTTATGGCGCTGCCTATTACGACGGCATACGGGTCACATTCAAGCACTTCATTAAGCTGCGAGACTTCCCAGATCCCGCCCTCGGCAATAATTTTTGCGTTGAGTTCCTCTTTCATTTTTCTCAGAAAATTACAGTCGGGGATAGCCATTCCGTTTGTATATTCGGTGTAGCCGCGCAGTGTACTGCCGATATAATCAAAACCCATTTCATCTGCGGCTTTTGCTTCCTCAAAGTTTGAGCAGTCTGCCATTATCTCGGTTTCGGGAGCGTTTTTACGTATATAGTCAACAAGTTTTTCAAGCTTTTCTCCGCTCGGGCGGGGCCTTGCCGTTGCGTCAAGCGCAATAACTTCGCAGCCTGTGGCGAGCAGCTTTTTTACTTCTTTCAATGTCGGCGTGATGTAAACATCGCTGTCATCATATACTTCCTTTATTATTCCTATAATCGGAACGTCCACCTCTTTGTTGATGGCGATTATATCGGAGACGTAATTTGCTCTTATCCCCACTGCACCGCCGAGAACTGCCGCCCTTGCAAAATGAGGCATGATTCCAAGCCCGTAGAGGGGTTCTCCTTTAACGGCCTGGCAGGAAACAATAAGACCTCTTTTCAGCTTTGCCAATAAAATCACCTCCGCAGTACTTTGGAATATTTTAACATACGGCACTGTTTACTGCAACAAATTTATGGGCAAAATATTGCGCTGTTGAATTATTTTTCCCTCAATGATATAATTGAGCAAAAGAGAAATTGAGTTTATAAAAAATATTCCCTGCGCACGTCTTGCAGCTGCGCCGCTTACTGTGCGCGGCCGCAAGCGAATTTTTCATTGGCATTTCTAAATGTTGAAATTCCACCATATGCCTTGTTCGGCTGTATAAGGCGTATTGAAATGCTAAATTTAATAGTTCAGCCGGAAAGTTATGGAAAGCAGAATGAAAGCTGTAATATTTGATATGTACGGAGTGATCGTTAAACAGACCGGAGACGATTTTGTTCCCTATGTTCAGCAAACTTTTCCGAATTTGAAACACAATGAGATTTATGAGCCTTGGCTTAAAGCAGATGTCGGAGAACTGGCTTCGCTTGAGATATGGGCAAGTATAGGGTATAAAGGCAATCTTCAAAAAATAGAAAAAGACTATCTTGATACCATTGAATTGAACGACGGTTTTACTGATTTTATCAGAGCCGTTAAAAAGAATTGTAAAACAGCAATAATATCAAATGATTCAAGCGAATGGAGCAGATATATCCGTGATAAATTCAGCCTGAATCAATATTTTGATGTAATCAGTGTAAGCGGAGACCTGAAAATCAAAAAGCCGGATGAACGTATTTTTTATCTGACCATTGAAAAACTGGGCGTTGAAGCAAAGGACTGCCTGTATATTGATGACAGAGAGGAAAATCTGACAGCTGCCGAAAAAACAGGAATGAAAGCCGTAATGCTAAACAGCAGACAAACGGTTTATTCGGGTTTTTCCGTTGACAGCTTTGCCGAGCTTGCCGAAAAATTGTTTTAGTATTAGATTTGATTAAATTTGCAGACCCGATTGCGCACCTTTCCGCAGTCGGGTCATTTTATATTATATCTGTATTAAAATATATTTGAAAGATTGATTTTTGAGCTGTCATAAATCTGCGAAAGCTCGCTTTTTGCCTGTATCAGAGTATCGTTTATGCTGTCGCTGCCCTCCTCGGCAAGAGCGCTTATCATTCCGAAGGAAATATCCGCGTTCTGAAATACCGAATGGTCGGACACAAGGGAAATTGTTTTATAACTTTTCTCCCATTTTTTTGTTATTTCATCGCAGTATTTGATTTTTACGTTTTCATTTTCAGCTGAAACCGCTTCGTCAATTACCGCGGTTATTTCTTTGTAAGCTGTTTTTACGGTGTACTGCTCATATATGCAGGCGCAGGCAGCGGCTGTGAGAAAAATCACGGCAAACCACAGTCTTTTCATTGGCTGTCACCTCTTTTCGGAATAATAAAGGTATTGCCGTCGTCGTCAATCGTGAGCAGCATAATGTTTTTTGCCTCCTCGCCCTCATTTTTGAGAATAAGATTTATTGCGCTTTCGGAAATTTTTTCCTCACCGAAGTATTCCGTTATCGGCTTTCCGTCCATAACAATAACGATCGGAGCGGAAATTTTGTCAACGTCAAGCTTAAGCTGTTTCGGGGTTACGGGTGAAGATTCCGCTTTCTGGAGAACGGAAACGCTCCCGTTTGTTTCAATGATTGCGTCCTGAACCGTTGAAATGTCAAAAACATCTTTTTGGCGGACAGCGTCCACAAGGTCGTCAACGGTAAATCGAAGCCTTTTCATTTGTTTTTCATCAAGCCTGCCGTTTCTGATAACAAAAATGGGTTTTCCCTGAATAAGGTTTCTGAATTTCAGGCTTTTCATAGAAACAGCGGAAACAATTATTTCAAAGGAAACAAAGATCAGTATCGGCACAATCATATTCGCAAGAGGAATACTGTTGTCCTCAAGAGGAATACTTGCGACTTGAGATACAAGTACCGTTATGACAAGCTCGTGCGGCTTCAGTTCGCCGATTTGCCTTTTACCCATTATTCGTACTGCTGTTATTACCGTTACATAAATGATAACGGCTCTTATCAATGTTATGCTCAATTTGATCACCTCAAATATTCTTTGCATAAAATTTGTGATTATTGAAAAAAATAATTTTGTTATTGTGTGCTGTTAAGGCACAGGATTTTGTGCGAAAGGAAAAAGGAAATCACGGCAGCGGTAAAAAACACACGCCGTGGAGTTTCCGTATCTGGCTATGGAAAAAATATATTCCTCAGTTAAAGACAATAAAAACAGAATTGAAACCGATTTTACGGACTGTTCGGATTTTCTGCTGCGCGAATGTGTGGTGAACGGAACGGATTGTATAGTCTGCGTACTTGACGGAATGGTGGATTCACTTCAGCTTTCCCATATGATAATGGAGCCGATGCTCAAATTTGACGGTAAATACAAAACTTCAGCAGAGCTTTTTGATACAATAAAAAAAGCTGTTATTAATTCTCTTGAGATGAACGAGGTAAATACGTTTGAGGACGCGTATTTTTTCCTTGCATCGGGATTTGCCGTGGTTTTTATTGACGGTGTTGCAAAATGCCTTGCTCTCGGAATTCAGGGCTTTACAAAAAGAACGACCGACGAACCGCCGACAGAGGCGGACATCAAAGGAGCAAAGGAATGCTTTACCGAAACACTCAACGATAACAAGGCGACGATCAGGCGAAGAATCAAAACACCGGATCTTAAGCTGAAGCAGATAAAAGTGGGGGAATCGGTCAAAACTTCTGTTGTTATAGCCTATATAAAAGGAATTGCCGACGATGAGCTTGTCAGAGAGGTTGAAAGGAGAATTGTTTCGGCTGCTATAGACAAGCTTCAGGATTTCGGAGAGATCGCATCGTTTCTTGATTCGGAAATAAGCTCATATTTTTCGGCTGTCGGAAATACCGAAAGACCCGATACTCTCTGCTCAAAGCTGCTTGAGGGACGTATCGGGGTCATTATGGACGGTTCGCCGTTCGCTGTTTATGTACCCTGTCTGTTTTCGGACGCTTTCTCAACCGTCGATGATTATGACAATCTGCCTTTTTATGCCTCGCTGAACAGACTTCTGAAATACTTTTCGTTTGTTCTTTCAATTGTTTTTCCCGGCTTTTATGTTGCCGCCGGAACGTTTCACCAGGAGGTCATACCGACGTCGCTGATGTATACTATTGCCTCTGCCGAAGCAACGACGCCGTTTTCGCTTATGCAGGAGGCGCTGATTGTGCTTGTTCTTTATGAGATAATGCGAGAGGCAGGAATAAGACTGCCGAAAATGATAGGGCACGCGGTTTCCATTATAGGCGCTCTTGTAATCGGCGACGCCGTTGTGAACGCCGGACTGATAGGTACGCCTATGCTCGTTGTTGTTGCGATAACGGCAATTTCATCTTATGTTATCTATCCGCTGTATGAAAGTATTTCGGTGCTGCGTTTGGCTTTTATACTTCTTGGAGGCTTTACGGGAATCTACGGTATTGTTCTCGGAACGTGTGTTATATGCGTGAATATAGCTGCGCTCAATCCCTATGGAGTGCCTTATTCCGCACCGATTTCACCACTAAGCGTCAAAAGTCTCGGCGATCTTTTCTACCGTGAAAGCTGGAGAAAGCTTGCAAGGCGGAAAGTCAGAATACAGAATTTAAGAGGTGCTCAGATTGACAAAATATAAGCGCGGAAAAATTTCGCAGTTCAGCCTTTTTGCAATGTTTTTTTCAAGCCGTGTGCTTGTGGTTTTTACGCTGTGCAACGTAACCTCGCTCGGAAAGTATACATCGGATCTGCTGATAAGCACGGTACTTGGCTTTTTGCTCGCACTGCTTTTTTCCGTTCCGATAGTGTATTCCGCCGTTAAAGAGCGTGACTTGCTGGAAAAGAAATGGATTTCCATTTTGTACGGAATATATTTTCTCTATCTCGGTTCGGTCACCATAGGCAGATTTTCGTTTTTTGCATCTATGGAGCTTAACGAAAGCACAAATTCGCTTTTCTTGGCTTTTATTATAATCTGCGCCTGCATTTATGCGGCGTGGCTTGGGATAGAACCTCTTTCGCGTTTCGGCTCTTTTGTGCTTGCTATAACCATTATAGGAGTAGTCAGTGTGATTGGCTTTGAAATGAAGGAATTTTCACTGCTTAATCTTTTTCCGTTTACGCAGAATTCAACGGAAGATATATTGATGAATTCACTCAGCTTTGCCTGTGAGACAAATGAAATTATATTCCTTACCGTTCTTTCAAAGAAAGTAAACGGCAGAATAATAAAGCCGTTTTACTGGGCTGTAGGATTGTCCTTTTTGGTTTGTGCCTTGCTGTTTTTTTTCTCAATTGCCGTTCTCGGAAATACGGCTTCCGCAACATCATTCCCGTTTTATGAGTTATCCCAGCTTGCAAAATTCTCCGAATATTCCAGACTCGATTCAATTTACACGGCGTTTTGGATTTTTGTCGTCTTTCTCAAAGGCTCTCTGTTTTTGTACAGCGCTTCGGAGTGCTTCAAAATCAAAGGCAGAGGTCGAGGTACGGTTTTATCGGGAATTATCCTGTTTGCCATTGTCTGGGGAATCGGAGAACTCGGATTTTTCCTTCGCGTTCAAAATATTGCAATTATCGCACCTTTTATAATTTTTTCTCTGGTCATTCCGATAGGGTATCTTTTATTCAGAAAAAAGAGTAAAGGAGAAATCTTGCTTGAAAAACTTTAAAATTATACTGTGTGTACTGCTTGTCCTTATGCTTTTTGCAGGCTGTACGGAAAGAAACAATCTGAGTGAATTAAGCGTTGTTGAGGGAATGGGAATAGACTATAAAAACGGTGAGGTCGCTCTGACAATCCAGACGCTCAATCTCGCAAAGGAAGGAAGCGGCGCCGAAGCGCTTTCGGGAAATGTAACGATGACATCCTCCGGCACCGGAATCAATATTTCCGAGGCGATAGAAAATGTCACGGAAAGCCTTTCAAAAAAACTTTTTTTCGGGCAGAACAGAATAATTGTTTTCGGAAAGGATATGGCGGAAAACCATATTGAAAAAAACCTTGATTACCTCCTGCGCAGTGCCGAATCAAGGTCTGATATTACTCTGTGTATTTCCGAAAAAGACGCTGCTTCTGTGCTTGAAAGCAAGGAAAATGACGCGCTTGTGCCTGCACAGTCAATAACCTCTCTGCTCAAAACAGGAGAGGAAAGAGGCTTTGCCGCAGATGTCACCACCCACGAGCTTCTCAATCTTTATCTTGATAAAACCTCCGATATATATCTTCCGGTAGTTTCCTCCGACGAAGAAAGTGTATCCGTATCGGGAATTGCAGTATACAGCAATGAAAAGCTTGTAAAAATACTTGATGACAGCTCAACATTCGGCTTTCTTTTTTTACTGAATAAGATTGATTCGGGACTTATGAATGTTAAAAGTCCGGAACTCGGGAATATAGGAGTTGAAATAATAAAATCAAAAACAAAGCTGCGCGCTTCGACGGACAACGGAGTACCGCTGCTTCACGCCGACATCAAGGCGCAGCTAATGCTTGACGCGGTTGAAAACGGTCTTACAACCACATTGACAAGACGGCACTTAAGAGAAATCGAAAAGCTTACACAGGACGAGATAACAAAAATGTGTACGCGTGCGTTTAATGACTGCGTCACAAACGGAAGTGACTGTCTGCGAATAGGCGAAAGGCTTGCGATGTCAAGCCCGAAGGATTATGACAAGCTGAGCGATAATTGGGACGATGTTGTTCCCGAAGCGAAGCTTGAGGTAAATGTTACCTGCGAGCTTAAAAAAATCAATGAAAACTCAAAGGGCAGCTGATGCTGCTTGTAAACAGCGTAACAAGCTCCCCGGTGCTCTCGGCAGAATTGCCCGTGAACGCCGCGAATGCCGGAACCGCAAGAGTCAGCGCAAAAAGCACAGCGAAAATAATCAAAGCCTTTTTCAAATTGTCGCCTCCTTGACTTTATATACTGAAATAAGTTATAATATCTCCCTAAGAGATTATATAAATAACAAATTTGAAAATATGTTAAGGAGAGATATTAATGTCGGCAAATTATATTTCACCGATATCTATGGATGCTATTTCAAGCTTATGCGGCGAGCTTAATAAAAATAACTCCGTAAGCAAAAGCGACTTCGTGCGCTATCATGTTAAAAGAGGTCTGCGAAATGAAGACGGAACAGGTGTTATGGCAGGACTGACGAGGATCTGTTCTGTTGAAGGATATTATATTCTGGACGGCGAACGTGTGGCCAAGGAGGGAAAGCTTTCATACAGGGGATATGATATTAATCAGATTGTTTCGTCATGCCTGAAAGATAACAGGTTCGGCTTTGAAGAGGTTGTATGGCTGCTTTTGTTCGGAAATCTTCCGACCGAGGACCAGCTTGCGTCGCTCCACGAGGTGCTTGCCGCGTGCAGGGAACTGCCGGAGGATTTTATTGAGGATATGATCATGAATCACGCCTCAAAGGACATCATGAATAAAATGGCGCGCTGTATAATGTGTCTTTATTCTTACGACGAAAATCCCGACGATATTTCAACGGCAAATGTTTTGCGCCAGAGCCTGCAGCTTATCGCGCAGGTGCCGAGCATTATGAATGCCGCCTATCAGGTCAAGAGAAGAACTTTTTACGGCAAGACAATGTATCTTCATCCTATAGATAAAAGTCAGTCAACGGCTGAGTATATTTTGAATCAGATACGTTCCGATAAAAAATTCACCGACGAGGAAGCAAAATTACTTGATATTATGCTTATGCTTCACGCAGACCACGGCGGCGGTAATAACTCAACGTTTTCAACAAGAGTGCTCACCTCGAGCGGTACCGATACATATTCAGCGATAACAGCAGGCTTTGGCTCTCTTAAAGGACCGCGGCATGGCGGAGCAAATATAAGCGCTGCGCATATGATGAACGATATTCTCGCAAATGTTGCCGACCCCGAAGACGAGGGACAGATGAAAGATTATCTTGTTAAAATTCTTAAAAAAGAGGCAGGAGACGGTATGGGACTCATCTACGGCATGGGTCACGCCGTTTACACTCTTTCCGACCCGCGCGCGGTTATTCTCAAGAACTGCGCCCGTGAACTTGCGTATAAATCAGGCTATGAAAAGGAATTTCATATTCTTGAAAGTGTCGAAAAACTCACGCCCGATCTCCTTAGAGAAATCAAGGGAGAAAATAAGGAAATATGCGCAAATGTCGATCTGTATTCGGGACTTGTTTATAAAATTCTCGGAATTCCCGAAGATTTGTATACACCTCTTTTTGCAAGCGCAAGAATAGTCGGATGGTGTGCGCACAGAATTGAAGAGCTTACAACAAGTAACAAAATCATAAGACCTGCATATAAAAGCGTTTCTCGGAAAAGGGATTACGTTTCTTTGAAGGACAGATAAAAATGCTGAATCAGGATGGTAAGCAGCTGCCGGAAAAGGCGGAAAAAATAATCAATGGTTTCATAATCATCGCTTCTCTTTTTGCCGCGGTTCTCAGATTCGTGCAGATGTCTTATCTCACAGATTCGTCAACGGGATTCGCCGTAAAAGGTTCTGAGGCGGCAGTCGGTGCGTTTTTTGTATTGTGTGTCTTCTTTGTCGGACTGTGCGGCGTCAGGTTTTTTCTTTCAGACATAAATACAAATCCCTATGACCTATATAAAAGTAAAACCTTTGCCGCAGCAGGAGCTTTTGCCGCGGCGGCAATGTTTTATGATTTTATCCATCAATGCCTCAACAGTTACGCGTATATCATCAAAACATCGTTTTTTGAGCTGAATTATTTTATTCCGCTGTGCTTTTCCGCAGTGTCAGCGCTTCTTTGTTCGTTTTATTTTATAATTTTAAGCATTTCCTTTAACACTGACAAATATGATTTCAGAAACTTCAGAACCTTTCATCTTGCGCCTGTATTTTGGCTTTTGTGCACGCTGGTTACAAGGCTTACAAGATATGACGACGGCATTTACGCCGTTGAAAGTATACTGCACTATGCCGTTATCATATTCGGAATAATATTTTTCCTCTCTGCCGCAAGGTGTATTGACGGCGGTGCTGACAGCCTGAAGCTTTTGTGTTTCTCAGGCGTTTCCTATGGTTTGCTCAGCATTATTTTGGCGCTTCCAAGGATTGGCGCGGTAATTTTAAAGATTCAGGTGTATCCTGTAACCTTTTCCTCGTTGGCATATTTGTTGACAGGAGTGTTTGCGCTCATTCTTTGTGTGCAAGTAATAAAAAAAGATAAATCAAAAGAAGGATAAAACGTTTGTTTCTTGAAAATCTGAAAACCATTGCTGTTCAGGTCGGTATGCTTTATATTATTGCAGGAATCGGATTTGTTGCCGATAAGGCAAAAATCTTTTCCAAAGACGATGCAAGGCGTGTTATCGACCTGCTTTTTAACATAATACTGCCCATAGCAATAATCCATACCTTTATGACGATGGAATATACAGAGGAGCACGTCAGGGGGATTTTTATTGCATTTGTCTGTGCGGCGGCAACGCATATATTCGGAATATTCGCCGCGGGAATAGCCTTCGGGAAACGCCTGAATTCGCTTGAAAGAGGTATTTACCGCTATGCCGCGGTTCTCTCAAACGCTGCGTTTCTTGCTCTGCCGCTTGCAAAAAGCGTTGTCGGCAGTGAAGGCGTTTTTTATTGCGCGGTTTATGTAGGCGTATTCAATATAATTGCCTTTACATACGGCATTTATGAAATAAGCGGGCATACGGCAAAAATAGATTTGAAAAAAATCATTCTCAATCCCGGCTCTATTTCGGTTATAATCGGAATTCCGCTTTTTTTACTTCAGCCGAGAATCCCTTATTTTATAACTTATCCCATGAGCCTTGTCGGTTCAACAAATTCGCCGCTTGCAATGATTGTTTTCGGCACATTTCTTGCGAATGCCGATTTTAAAAGAATGTTCGTAAAAAAAGAGCTTTATCTGACATCTTTTTTAAGACTTGTTTTGATTCCTCTTTGTATGCTCGGAATCTTCAGATTATGCGGAGTCAGAGGGGATTTGCTCGTGTCAATGATTATTTCAGCGTCCGCGCCAACGGCAACCAATACGGCAATGTACGCATCAAAATACTCAAACGATATAGCTCTCGGCTCTGAAGCGGCGGCGCAGTCGAGCATTCTGTCCATTCTATCAATGCCCGTAATCGTTGCGCTCGCGTCTGTTGCGTAGTGCCGAAAGCGCCGAATTATGCCGCCGAGCCATAAACTTTTTTAACGGAACTGTAAATTTTATTTTAATTTAATATAAAACGGATTGTAAAGTGCTGTTTACTTGGAGTATAATTATATTGCTTTAGATGGATTAAACGACAGACCGATTTTAATTTAAGGAGATGATGCAGTGAAATTGATTATTACCATTATTTCAAATAAGGATATAGAAAGAGTGCTTGAAGCTTTAAGCAGAGCGGGAATATTTGCCACAAAGATTTCGACGACGGGGCAGTTTCTTGAGGGCGGTCATTCCTGTATTTTCATTGGGATTGAAAAAGAAAAAACAGAGGATGTATTTACGCTGCTCAAGAAGAATGTCACTAAAAGAATAGTGCGCCGCCACGGTGTGAACAGCACGCTTGCAGGCACGCTTTTAACACAGCCTGTTGATGTAGAGGAGTATGGCGGAACAGCCTTTGTTATAGATGTTGAGGATTTCAGAAAGTTTTGATTTATGAGTTTCAATAAATTTTTCGGCAACGAAAAAATCAAGGAGCAGCTTACGTATATGCTTTCCTCGGGCAGACTTCCGCACGCCATTGTTCTGGAAGGGGAAAGCGGACTTGGAAAACGCACGCTTGCGCGTGAGCTTGCGCAGGCAATCGTTTGCAGAGCAGACGAAGAACAACCGTGCGGAAAATGCACGCAGTGTATAAAGGCGGAAAAGAGCTTGCATCCCGATATTTTTGAATACAGCGCACCGGGCGGCGCAAGATCGTTTCATATTGATGTTGTCAGAGATGTTGTAAATCATGTTTATATGTCCCCGAATGAAGCCGAATACAAGATTTATATTCTCGGAAATGCCCACTGTATGAATGAAAATGCTCAGAATGCGATTCTCAAGGTGCTTGAGGAGCCGCCTGCGTATGCAGTGTTTATACTGACGGTGCAGAGCAGGTCAATGCTGTTGCCGACAGTGCTTTCACGCTCCGTTGTGCTCAGTGTTACAGGCGTTGACGCGCGCGTCGGCGCCGAGTATATTGCGGCTGAGCATGAGGAGGTCAGCTACAATCAGGCGTTTGAGGCTGTAAATACCATGAATGGCAATATCGGCGCGGCAATCCGGAGCCTTGCGGACGGAAAAATGAAGAAAATCACGCAGCTTGCGGATAATATCTGCTCTGCAATCACTGCGAACAACGAATATGAGCTTATTAAATGCACGAGTGTTCTCGGAAAGGACAGGCAGGAACTTATCATTGTTCTGACTCTGCTTAAAACCGTTTTCAGAGATGCCCTTGCAGGGGGACAGAGCGGCGAGATTTTGTCCGGACGGGAACAGACTGTTAAAAATCTTAAACAGAGACTGACGCAATCGGCACTTATGAAATTATACACTGCGGTGGATGAACTGCTCAGCGATGCCGATAAAAATGCGAATCACGCTTTGCTTATCACTAAAATCTGCTATTCACTGCGAAGAGCGGCAGGCAGATAGGAGGAACATATAAATGACACAGGTTGTTGGAGTCCGCTTCAAGGATACAGGAAAGGTCTATTATTTTGACCCAGACGGACTTATAATTAAAGCGGGAGATTCTGTTATAGTTGAAACCGCCAAGGGGACTGAATGCGGAATTGCCGCGTGGGGGAACAAGATGGTTGACGATGAGGAAATCGTAGCTCCCCTTAAATCCGTCAAAAGGGTTGCCGATGAGAAAGACCTCGAAATAATAGAAGAAAACAAGAAAAAGGAAAAAGAAGCATATGAAATCTGCCTTAAAAAGATAGAGAAGCACAATCTTGAAATGAATCTCACAGAGGTTGAGTATGCCTTTGACCGTTCAAAAATTATTTTTTACTTTACTGCCGACGGAAGAATAGATTTCCGCGAGCTTGTCAAGGATCTTGCCGGAACCTTTCATTCAAGAATCGAGCTTCGCCAGATAGGCGTAAGAGATGAGTCCAAAATGATAGGAGGACTCGGAATTTGCGGCAGACCGTTTTGTTGCTCAACATTTCTCAATGATTTTCATTCCGTTTCAATTAAAATGGCGAAAGAGCAGGGGCTCAGCCTTTCTCCCGGAAAAATCAGCGGCACTTGCGGCAGACTGATGTGCTGTCTCAAGTATGAGCAGAATTCATACGATTATCTCCAAAAAATCACGCCCAGAAAGGGCGCTATAGTGGATTGCCGTGAGGGCAGAGGAACTGTTGTGGACGCTTCGCTTCTTACAGGCAGACTCAAAGTAAGCCTTGACAGCAATCCCGAAGGCGCACCCGTTGTTGTCAGCCGTGACGAGGTTGTTGTGGTCAGAGACGGAAAACGTCAGAGTGTTTCCAAAAAGGAAGAAGAAGAACTTAAACATCTTGAAAAAAATTAGCGCAGACTAACCATATTTTCTGCTTGCAAATTGAAAATATTGTGTTATATTAGAATTAAGATTTGAAACAGGAGGTGTTACAGGATGGCATACAAAATTTCAGATGATTGCATTTCATGCGGAGCTTGTGCTGCTGAATGTCCGGTAGAGGCAATTTCAGAGGGCGACGGCAAGTTTGAAATTGATGCTGATACTTGCATTGAGTGTGGTGCTTGCGCAAGCACTTGCCCAGTCGGTGCTCCTTCTGAGGACTAATCGGAATCAATACATAATAATAAGAACGGCTGCGTTTTGCAGCCGTTCTTTTGTATACTTAAAAAATTTAGTTGTTATAACGTTAATTTTCATTTACGCGTTTGATGCTTGTAACGGTTATTTTACTTCTATTACAGACGAATTTAATTTCAAAGCCGGCAAATAAAAACGCGTATTCCCTGTCACTGTCTTTCTTATATGCGGGACGCGGGTCATCCTCAAGAACGGTTCTGAGCGCCGTTCTTTTTTCTTCGGGAATTAAATTTAACAGATGGGACGGTATTTCACATTCGATTTTGTAATTCCTGTATTCCTCGGCGAAACCGCCTGCTGCGTTATCAATGCGGTCCGTATAAGGAATATACGGCTTTATGTCATAAATCGGCGTTTTGTTCATCATATCAATGCCGCTTACAATAAGAACAGTTCCGTATTTTTTTCTTTTCTCTATTCTTTCAAGCTTAACGCAGGAAAGTCCAAGAAAATTCGGTCTGAAAGGTGAACGTGTTGCAAAAACTCCGAGTCTTTTATTGCCTCCGAGACGCGGGGGACGCACAGTAAGGGCGCGGTTGTCGGAGATTGTATCGGTGTTTTCGGAAAAACCCCAAATAAACCAGAGATGTGAATACTGCCCTATGCCGCGCAGAGCCTCATCGTTTTTGTATTCTTTTTTAAAAACAACAGTTCCGATAAGTTCCTTCACACGTCCGCTTTGCCTCGGGATTCCGAATTTTTCGGGAAAGTCTGTGTAAATTTCGGCAATCGGTTTTATTTCCATAATACCACCGTTGTGACAGAATTGCGTTTGATATGCACTGCGCCGTTAAATCTGCCGTTGTAATCGCGGTTGAAATTCTTTTGCTGAGTCGTGCAGTATATGTTCATATTCTCTGAATCTGAGATGATGGAAACGTCTTTTGCTCCGCCCTCGTTTACAAAAACGGCAATCTCCTCGTTGTTTCGGCCGAGAAAAGTAAATACATTAAGTCCGTCCTCCGCTTCGTATCCTGTATCGGTTACAACTGAGCCGGCAGGCAGGAATTTTGTAAAGTGAAGAAAGCCGTAGTATCTTTTTGCTATGTAGTAATAACTGAAATCATCTGTTGCCGACAGAAGACCGTCGGAAAAGTCCTTTTCGTTGTTTTCCCTATTTGATATTTGATTCACGGCAACCCACGATGTCCAGCTTTCCGTGCCGAGCAGCGATAAATCCCAGCCGATTATTCTGGCGATAATCAGCGCGCTTTTTATTGTTTTTGTGTGGCTTTTGCACGGCAGTTCACACCATTCGCTCATATCAAAGCGTATTTCCGGATGCTTTTCAATAACCTTTTCCCTGAAGTTTTCTCTGATTTCTGTATTATTGTCCACATGGTAGGAATGAAGCGCAAAAGCACCGAGATGCTTCATAATCAGACTGTCTCCGAGAAACAGTTCAAGGTATCTTTCGGTAAAACCGCCGATTTCGCCGCTTTCGGGACCGTAAAGTTTAACGTTAAGCTTTCTCTTTTCAAGTTCTTCGGCAAAAATATGAAAAACTTTGAGCATTTCTTCAGGCTCATAATGGCATCCCTCCTGCCAGACATAACTGCCGCCCCACTTCCACTGCGGCTCATTTATCGGGCTTATATAGTTTACGGGAATCCCGTCGGCAATAAAATGTTCCGTAATATCAAGAAAATATTCGGCGAAACGCCTGTAGTTGCTCTCGGGAAGATTGCAGGTGTGGTGCATAAGACTGCCGCTTGCCTGACCGCTGCCGGTAAATGAATAATGCGGAGAATTTGCAAAAAGGATAACGGTATCTATGCTGCCTTTACTGATGCAGAGTTTCATAAAGTCATATGCGTTTTTATCTCTTGAAAAGTCATAACCGCCGCCGTGATACCCTTCCTCCTCATTTTTGTCGTCATAAATATAAAACGATTCGCATTTTCTCCACGGGTTTGCGACGCGGCAGTTTTCATCGTTCCAGCCGCCGCCGACGTTAAATCTGTAAATATTAAGATTGAGTCCCTTGTCCGTGTAGAGCAGGTCGGATAATTCATCGGCGGTCTTTTTGTCCGCAACATTCTGACTCCACCAGCAGGCAGATGTGCCGAAGCCTTTTAAAGTCTGCTTTTGTGCGGCATTTTTTAAGTCAATACTAATCATAACAGCGTTTTTTCCATATGAATGTGGGGGCAGTCCTCATCATAATAGATTTCCCCCTTTTCCTTAAATCCGAGCTTTTTATAAAACTCCTTTGCTCTGCACTGAGCGGAAAGCACACAAAGCTCTGCCCCGAGCGCTTTTGCCTTGCCGCACATTGCGTTCACGATTTCCGAGCCTAAACGAAGATGCCTGTATTCCGGCAAAACGGCAATTCTGCCGAGATGATATGATTTTCCGCCGTCCTCGGTAAACATTCTTCCTGTTCCTGCGGCAATACCGCCGCTGTAAATAATTATATGAAGCGAAACTGCGTCTGTTTCATCAAATTCATATCTGAAACCCTGCTCTTCTATAAAAACCTTTTGCCTTATACGCGCTGCCTCTTCGGTGCGGAAATCAAAAAAATCTATCCTATTCATTTTGTTGACAACCTCTTACATTTGCGTGCGGTCAGCAATATTCTGAAGACGCGAATAATTTTACATAATATTATCATAGCTTGAATAAATATTCAATAACATACTTGCTTTTTTTGTAAAAATATACTATAATTGTGTAAAATAATAAATTAAGGAGAATTCTTATGAAAAAGCTTTCTAAGGTACTTTCAATCCTTCTTTGCTTTGCATTGGTTGCAGGTTTCGCCGCTTGCTCCGCAAATCAGAGCACTTCATCAAATGGCGGTGACGCCGCGCAGGCCGCTAAAGTAAAGGTAATTGATGTAGACCTCACATCTGAGGAATATGCTTTCGGCGTTGACAAGGATCAAGCAGATCTGCTTGCTTCCGTAAATGAATTCATAGCCGAGATTAAGGATTCGGGAATGTTTGACGAAATCTGCAATAAGTATTTCGGTGACGGTACGCCCACTCCTGTTACATCTGCCGCTCTTGACCCCTCAAAGGATCAGCTTCTTGTGGCAACAAATGCCGCATTCGAGCCGTTTGAGTATACAAGCGGCGATCAGTATCTTGGTATAGATATGGAAATCGCGTCGCTTCTCGCTCAGAAGCTTGATAAGGAGCTTGTTATCCAGAATATGGATTTTGATTCCGTTTGTCTTTCGGTTGGTCAGCACAAGAGCGACATTGCGATGGCAGGACTAACGATAAATGAAGAAAGAAAAGAATATGTCACTTTCTCGGAGTCGTATTATTCAGCCGCTCAGAAGCTTATTGTTGCAGCGGATGATACCGAATTTGACAGTTGTGCCACAGCGGACGATGTTGTTGCCATCCTCAACGCAAAGGACAGCACAACAAAAATCGGCGTTCAAAACGGAACAACAGGTCAGTTCTTTGTTGAGGGCGACGCTGAATGGGGCTTTGACGGACTTCCTGCAACCTGCGTAGGCTATAAAAACGGTTCTCTTGCGGTTCAGGATCTTGTAAACGGTAACCTCAATTACGTAATCATTGACTCAGCACCTGCCGACTGTATTACAGAAGCTATAAACAGCGTGGCATAATTTTATTAAATATAAATAACCTTATCGCGGCTACGGTGAGGCAAGGGGTGAAAGGACTTAAACCTTGTTGTGCTTGAGTCCTTTCACTTTGTTTTTAAATCAAGGGAAGTTTCCCTGTATAAGGATATAACTGAAATGGGTAATTTTGAAAAGAAAATAGAGACTTTTATAAACGTGTTCGTAAACGCCGGAGGCTACAGAAATGTTGTTACCGGTTTAAAAAACACAATGCTTATAGCGGTAATGGGTCTTATAATAGGCATACTTATAGGAACGGTTATCGCAACAATCCGTGTTCTTCCGAAAAAGAACGGTGTGACAGGCTTTCTGAATTCATTGTGCAGTCTTTATGTCGGCTTTTTCAGGGGAACTCCGATCGTTGTTCAGCTGCTTCTTTTCTATTATGTTATGCTGCCGATACTCGGGCTGAAAATGACATCGGTTTCTGTTGCAGTATGTGTGTTTGGTCTGAACAGCGGAGCGTATATTTCCGAGATTATGCGCGGAGGAATCCTTTCCGTTGATCCGGGTCAGATGGAAGGCGGTCGTTCGGTAGGTCTGGGCTACGGAACAACAATGATGAAGATTATTATTCCACAGGCCGTAAAAAACATACTTCCGACTCTCGGTAATGAATTTATTGCCCTGATTAAAGAAACATCCGTTGTAAGCTTTGTCGGAGCAATGGATTTGTACGTTGCTTTCAACTACATAGGCAGTAACAGTTATGAATTTATGGTTCCGTATCTTGTTATGGCTTTGATATATATTGTACTGGTGCTTATCATTACGCTGCTTATCAGAATTATGGAAAGGAGCTTGAGGAAAAGTGATAAAAGTTTGTAATTTAAAGAAAAGCTTCGGGGACAATCACGTTCTTCGCGGTATTGATTATGAAATTCACAAGGGAGATAAAATCGTTATAATCGGTCCGTCCGGCTCAGGCAAATCCACCTTTCTGCGCTGTCTCAATCTGCTTGAAACGCCTACCGAAGGTGAAATCTGGTTTGACGGACAGCTTATAACCGATAAAAAAACGGATATAAACGAAGTGCGCAAGCATATGGGAATGGTTTTTCAGCATTTCAATCTTTTTAATAATCTCACCATTATGAAAAATATAACCCTTGCTCCTGTTAAGCTGAAGCTGATGAGCAAGGAGGAAGCCTGTGAAAACGCGCTTCGGCTTCTGAAAACAGTTGGTCTCGCGGATAAGGCGGACGCCTATCCAAGTTCTCTTTCAGGAGGACAGAAGCAGCGCGCGGCAATCGTTCGCTCGCTTGCGATGAATCCTAAGGTTATGCTTTTTGATGAGCCTACATCTGCGCTGGATCCCGAAATGGTCGGCGAGGTTTTGCAGGTTATGAAAAATCTTGCAGACGACGGAATGACAATGGTGGTTGTTACACACGAAATGGGTTTTGCACGCGAGGTTGGTTCAAGAGTTGTTTTTATGGATGCGGGATATATTCAGGAGGAAAACACTCCTGCGGAATTTTTCACAAATCCTCAAAATTCAAGATTAAAGGATTTTCTTTCAAAGGTTTTATAAGAATTAAAGCGCCGCACTGTTCTCAGTGCGGCGCTCAGACTCTGTCGGCTATGCAAAAGGCAAATTCAGTTCCTTTTCTCTAAATCTGCCGAAAATACGGTGTTTATTGTTTATGCGATTTTTATAGTTTTTTCAATATACGGCACAACTTCCTCCGGTGGAATCTGCAGAACAAGTGAAATCTCGCTGTGAATGATATTCTGCGCCTGGCGCAAAAAACGCTCGTCATTGGTTGAAAGGTTTTTGCCTGTCCGTTTCAGTTCAATTCTGCGTTCGTGGAGCGTTTTAAGCAGTGTAATCAGTTCCTCTCGGTTTGCCTTATTTATAATACTCCTGTATTTTTCATGTCTGAGATTAACGTTTTCTATCCAGACGCTCTTTCTTGACGGAATGGTTTTTATAAGACTTTCCATCTCCTCCGGAGACAATATTTTTTTCATTTTTGAAACAAGACGTTCGTTGTCAACAGGGACAAAAATTGTTTCCTTAAGATCGGAAAAGGGAGAAAGAATATAGTATGTTTTTTCACTGCTGCCGAACTTTTCTTTCTTTATGTCCACAATTTTACAGGCACCGCTGATTCCGTATACAAACTTATCACCGATTTTATACATTTTAATACCTCTGTTGCATTTTTGTCGAAAAAGGGAAATTTATATAACCTATAGTATTATTTTGAAGGGAATTATCCCTGTTTTCGTATTTCTTATTCAATTATAACATAAAAAAAGAAAAAAAGTAAGCATAAATTTTTACGGATTGTAAAAAATATGCTTACAAAATAGTATCTGTTATTTAAGCGTTTCTATCCATTTGCCGTTTTTCTTTTCAAAGAAATTTTCTGAAAGTTTTTCATTGGCGAAAAGCTCAAGTTTATTTTTCATAGCGTTTGATAATTTAACGTCGGGAAGTTTGTCAAGCGGCAGCCAGAAAACCTCTCCTTCATCGGATGAAACAAGATTGCCGCTGAATTTTTTTGTCTTGTAAAGAAAAATGACATTTCTCACGCCTTTGTCTACCCAATCTTCTACTCCGCAAAGCTGAAGCTCAGAGACGGTAAGACCGGTTTCTTCATAAACCTCCCTGATGGCTGAATCAGTCAGAGATTCTCCCCGTTCAACGTGACCTCCCGGAAAGGTAATTCCCGGCCAGTCGGGTTTGGTGCGGTCCTGCACAAGAACGTTTCCGTCCCCGTCGCAGATCATACATAGATTCATAAAAACGGCTTTTTCGTTTTTGCGCATACATTTACCTCCTCGGAACGGCGACGGAATCAGTCGGGATAGCCTTTCGGATTCTGACTCTGCCAGCGCCAGCTGTCCTCGCACATTTCCTCTATATCCCGTTCAGCTTTCCAGCCAAGCTCATTTAATGCTTTTGACGAGTCTGAGTAGCAGACGGCAATGTCTCCTGCGCGGCGCGGCCCAATTTTATAGGGGATTGCAACGCCCGTTGCCTTTTCAAATGCCCTGACGACATCAAGCACGGAATAACCCTTGCCCGTTCCGAGATTGTATATAAACAGCCCGCTGCTGTTTTTAATCTTTTCAACCGCCTTTATATGGCCGAGCGCAAGGTCAATAACGTGTATGTAATCTCTTACACCTGTTCCGTCGGGCGTGTCGTAATCATTGCCGTAAATGTTGAGATGGTCTCTTTTGCCGATTGCAACCTGCGTTATGTAGGGCATAAGATTGTTCGGAATACCATTCGGATCTTCGCCCATAGTTCCGCTTTTGTGGGCGCCGATCGGGTTGAAATAGCGGAGCAGGCAGATGGACCAGTCGTTGTCCGAAGTATAGAGATCCTTTAAAATGCACTCAATCATATACTTTGTTCTTCCATAAGGATTTGTTACTCCACCGACCTGCATATCCTCTGTAAGAGGAGAAACGTTGTTCATACCATATACGGTTGCCGAAGAGGAAAAAACAATTTTTTTGCAGCCGTTATTTCTCATAACGTCAAGAAGAACAAGAGTCCCGTTCACATTGTTGTCAAAATATTCAAGCGGTTTTTCAACGCTTTCTCCCACCGCTTTGAGACCTGCAAAATGAATAACGGAATCTATTTTTTCCTGCCTGAATATTTTATCCAGTACGTCGCGATTGCGTATATCACACTCGTAGAATTTGAAATCCCTGTTTACAAGCGCGCGTATTCTTTCAAGACTTGATTTTTTGCAGTTGTAAAAATTATCTACAATAACAACGTCTTCACCTGCGTTCATAAGCTCAACACAAGTGTGACTTCCGATGTAGCCCGCACCGCCTGTTACCAAAACTGCCATAAATTACCCTTCTTTCAAAAATAGATTAATAATCAATACGCCTTACCCCAGTAAAGCATATGCTTTGCAGGTTTTCCGCAGCAAACGCAGGCGTCTGAAATATGATTCTGCTCAAACGGTATGCAGCGCGAACCTGCACCGGTGAGTTCCTTGACCTTATCCTCGCATTCGGGGTCTCCGCACCACATTGCCTTAACAAAACCGTCGCCGTTTTCTTCAAGCGCCTTGGAGATTTCGTCAGTTGTTTTGCAGACATATGTTCTGCGCTCCCTGTTTTCAAGAGCCGCATTGTATAAACCGTCGCGTACCTCCTGAAGCTTTTGAGGAATTACGTTTTCAAGACTGTCAAGCGGAACAACTGTTTTTTCCCTGTTGTGTCGCGTCACCAAAACGCACTGATTGTTTTCCATGTCTCTCGGTCCGATTTCAACTCTTATCGGAACGCCTTTCATCTCGTATTCGGCAAACTTCCAACCGGGAGTATTGTCGGAAACATCTATGTTCGCGCGGCAGATTTTCCTGAGCCTGCCGCAGATTTCATTTGCTTTTTCGAGAACGCCCTCTTTGTGCTGGGCAACCGGAATAACCATGACCTGAACCGGAGCGACGGCGGGCGGCAGAACAAGACCGTTATTGTCTCCGTGCGTCATTATAATTGCGCCTATCAAACGGGTGGTCATACCCCACGAGGTCTGATGGGGATAAACAAGCTTGTTTTCCTTATCGGAATATTGAATTTCAAAAGCTCTTGCAAATCCGTCGCCGAAATAATGGGAAGTTCCCGCCTGAAGAGCCTTACCGTCGTGCATAAGAGCCTCAATACAGTAGGTGCGCTCTGCTCCGGCAAATTTGTCATTTTCCGTTTTCATTCCCTGAACAACGGGAATCGCGAGATATTCCTGACAGAATTTAGTGTAAACATTAAGCATTCTTTCCGTCTCTTCAATCGCTTCGTCGGCTGTTGCGTGAAGCGTGTGTCCCTCCTGCCAGAGAAATTCGCGCGAACGCAGAAACGGCCTTGTTGTTTTTTCCCATCTCACGACCGAAACCCACTGATTATAGAGCTTTGGCAGATCGCGGTATGAATGAACGATGCTTTTGAAATGTTCGCAAAAAAGCGTTTCAGAGGTAGGTCTGACACAGAGGCGCTCTTCAAGTTTCTCGCTTCCGCCCATCGTGACCCACGCGCATTCGGGCGCGAAGCCTTCAACGTGGTCCTTTTCTTTCTGGAGAAGGCTTTCGGGTATAAACATAGGCATACAAACATTTTCGTGACCGGTTTCCTTGAACATGGAATCAAGAATCCTCTGGATGTTTTCCCAGATGGCGTAGCCGTAGGGGCGTATGACCATGCAGCCCTTCACGCTTGTGTATTCGATAAGCTCAGCCTTTTTGCATATATCGGTGTACCATTTTGCAAAATCTTCATCCATGGATGTGATGTCATTTACCATTTTCTTTTGATCTTTTGCCATAATTGAACTCCTTAGGTAAAAATCAGTACAAAACATTATAAACCAAACGAAAGAATATGTAAATATGATTTTTCTATAAATTTTATCGACTTTTATAATAATAATTTTATGGATTTTAATTTCATTTAGCTTTTTGCTTATTGAAAATTCAAATATACGGTGCTATAATCAACATTAAACAGCAGGGGGTGGATATATATTGACGTTTTCTCCGATTAATATGAACATCAAGGAAGAACTGCTTGACCAGCTTGAAATAAAAACCGTGTTCACAATTCCGAAAATCGGTGTGGCAGTTGACGAATCTACCGTTGTGGCTTGGATAATAATGGCTGTTCTTACTGTTGCCGCGTTTTTCCTTACACGCAATTTAAAGGTGGAAGGACCGATCGGCAGACGGCAGCAGATACTTGAAATCTGTATGGACAAGCTTATCGCTTTTTTTGATAATTTGCTCGGCAGCAGAGGCAAAAAGTATATGCCGTGGCTTATGAGCGTTGCCATTTTTATCGGCGCGTCGAATATGATAGGCATTTTCGGCTTTAAACCGCCTACAAAAAGTATGCAGACAACGGCGGCGATGGCAATAACAAGTATCCTCCTCGTTGAAATCGCGGGAATAAGGGAACTGGGATTTAAAAATCATCTCAAATCCTTTGCCAAGCCCGTAGCGATAGTCGCACCGATAAATGTCCTTGAGCTTATAATCAAGCCCCTTTCGCTTTGTATGCGACTGTTTGGCAATGTGCTTGGAGCTTTTATCATAATGGAGCTTATAAAAAGCGTTGTGTTTTTAAAAATCGGCGTGCCGGTTGCGTTCAGCCTGTATTTTGACTTGTTTGACGGCTTTTTGCAGGCGTATATATTTGTGTTTTTAACAGCAATGTATGTTCAGGAAGCTGTTGAAGAATAATAATGAAACAAAAAGGAGAATCGTTATGGGAGTAGCTATAGGCGCAGCAATAGCTGTATTGACAGGTATAGGTGCAGGTATCGGTATAGGGCTTGCAACAGGTAAGGCAGCTGATGCAATCGCCCGTCAGCCCGAGGCAGCGGGAGATATAAGATCAACTCTTCTTATAGGCTGTGCGCTTGCAGAGGCAACGGCTGTTTACGGACTTGTTGCAAGTATTTTGATTATATTCTTCCTTTGATAAATGTAGGAAAGCCTAAAAAGAACCGCAAATCACATACTGAAAGGAAAACAGTTTATGCTTAAATTTGACTGGAATTTTCTTTTTATGCTTATCAACCTTGTGATTTTTTATTTGCTGATGAAAAGGTTTCTGTTTAAGCCTATTATGAGGGTGATGGACAGGCGCAGGGAAATGATTGATAAGCAGTTCAAGGATGCCGAAAACGCAAATGAGCAGGCAAATGATTTAAAAAAGCAGTATGAGGAAAAAATCCGGAATGCCGGCGAAGAATCCGACCGTATTATAAATGAGGCAAAGGAAAATGCCAGAGCCGAGTACGGAAAAATTCTTATCAAAGCTGAGACGGACGCTCAGAAGCTGAAAGACGAAGCTAAAAAGCAGGCGGACACGGAACGTGAGAACGCAGTCCGCGCAGCCCGTGAAAGTATAGCTGATATAGCGATGGAGGCTGCCGAAAAGGTTCTTGGCGCAAATGTCTCGGATAAAATAAACAGCGATATTTTTGATGAATTTTTAAAGGAAAGCAGTGAAAGCAATGAGTCTCAGAATGGATGATTATATTGATATGCTGCTTTCTTCCGAAGTCAGTGTATCAGAGCTAGACAGGGCAAAGGAAATCCTCTCCTCATCAGAGGAGCTTGTGCAGATATTGAACAGTCCGTCTGTTTCTGCGGAGGAAAAGAAAAGGGTTATTGCGGAGATTTTTCCGTCCTCTGTAAAGTCGCTTATGTGCTCACTTTCCGCAGAGTGTTCAACAGAAAGTCTGAAGGAAATTACAGAAGCGTATGTTGAAGCCGTTGATAAAAAGAACAGAGTTGCAAGAGCAACTGTTTTCTGCGTTACAGAGCCTGATGAAAAGCAGCTTGAAGGTATAGAGGAATTTGTTTGCAAAGAGGAAAACTGCGCTTCCGCGCAAATAGAAATCGTTAAGGACGAAAGCCTTATTGGCGGCTTTGTAATTCAGGTGGGAAACAAGCGGTACGACAGAAGCCTTAAAAGAAAAATATCCCAGATAAAGGCAAAAATCGCGGA
The DNA here is from genome assembly GCA_947585615.1 of uncultured Clostridia bacterium. GTDB lineage: Bacteria > Bacillota > Clostridia > Oscillospirales > Acutalibacteraceae > Eubacterium_R. The sequence goes on along the minus strand of CANPXD010000007.1, from coordinate 1,173 downwards.
TAACGCCGGAAAGTCCAATTCAGTTGATACAGACAAAATTATTTCCATACTCAGAAGTGAGATAAAGGAGTTTGATTTTGAGACATCGGGTGAAGAACTCGGAACTGTTCTAACAGTCGGTGACGGTATTGCGAATATCCGTGGACTTGAGCACGCTATGTATGGGGAAATCGTAATCTTTGAAAGCGGAATTAAAGGAATGGTGCAGGATATTAAAAAAAGCACCGTTGGTTGTATCCTTTTCGGAGACGATAACGAGATCCACGAGGGTACAAGAGTAAAAAGATCGTACCGGATGGCAGGTGTTCCCGTAGGCGACGCTTTTATAGGCAGAGTTGTTAATTCTCTTGGTGAACCGATAGACGGCAGAGGAGAAATTGCCGCTCAGGAGTATCGTGCTGTTGAGCATACGGCACCGTCTATCATTGAGCGCAAATCGGTTTCCGTTCCGCTTGAAACGGGAATTCTTGCAATAGATTCAATGTTCCCCATAGGGCGCGGACAGCGCGAGCTTATTATCGGAGACAGGCAGACGGGAAAAACCTCAATTGCTCTTGATACAATAATAAATCAGAAGGGCAAGGACTGTATCTGCATCTATAATGCGATCGGTCAGAAATCATCCACCGTGGCTCAGCTTGTGAACACGCTTGAAAAACACGGCGCTATGGAGTATACCGTTGTTGTCTGTTCAACAGCGTCGGATTCTGCTTCTTTGCAGTATATTTCACCGTATTCAGCAACTTCCATGGCAGAATATTTTATGTATAAGGGCAAAGACGTGCTGATTGTCTATGATGATCTCAGCAAGCACGCCGTAGCTTATCGCGCCCTTTCGCTTCTTCTTGAGCGTTCTCCGGGACGAGAGGCTTATCCGGGTGACGTATTTTATCTGCATTCAAGACTTCTTGAACGCTCATCAAGGCTTTCTCCCGAGCTGGGCGGCGGTTCCATCACTGCGCTTCCGATTATAGAAACGCAGGCAGGAGACGTTTCCGCGTATATTCCGACAAACGTAATATCAATAACGGACGGACAGATTTTTCTTGAAAGCAGTCTGTTTTTCAGCGGACAGCGACCGGCGGTAAACGTTGGGCTTTCCGTTTCCCGTGTAGGCGGCGCCGCGCAGACAAAGGCGATGAAAAAAGCGGCAGGCTCTCTGCGTGTTGATCT
>CANPXD010000006.1 GCA_947585615.1 uncultured Clostridia bacterium | reverse complement strand
AAATGGAGCTATACGGTTGCAAAAGTATCAAAAAAAGCGTTAGCCCCTGAAAGGAACATTTCAGGGGCTTCTCTACCTATATCTGTAAGCAAGCCTTTTAGTTCGGGAATAGGCATGGAATAGCGCTGGGAGAGATAGCGCAGCGACGCTCCGAGTTCACCGTCCGGTCCTCCATACTGGCTGATTATGATACTTGCAGCGGCGGGATCACAATGTTTTATATTTACGGGATATTGCAATTTTTTTATATAACTGAACATAATTATTCTCCTAATTTACTTTTTGATTTATTTTATGTTTCAGAAATAAATTTGCTATTTTTCACTTGATTTGTGAAAATTAACCTGATGTTTATAATTCTTAATAATTGATTTATCTTGTTTTTATTTTGTCTTTTTATCATTTGAATGAATCAAAAAAAGAAAGGCAGTGAAAACATGAACATACTGGTCACACTGGATTCCAATTATATAGACAGGTTAATGGCAATGCTTAACTCATTGACAGACAGCAACGCCGGCTGTTTTGATATTTATATCGCGCACAGTTCACTAAAACAGAGCGATTTTATCAGAATAAAACAGGGAATAGATATGTCGAGAATAGCGCTGCACCCGATTCGGATTTCAGACGTATTATTCAGAGATGCACATTTTACAAACCGTATTACAAAGGAAACGTATTACAGACTGCTTTTGTTTGAATATTTGCCTGATTCGCTGGAAAGGATACTTTACCTTGACCCTGACATTATTGTTTTAAATTCAATTAAGAATTTATATAATATTGATTTTAAAGGTAAAATATTTGCCGCCGCAGGGCATACAGGCGGAATTGTCAAAACGTTTAACCTTATGAGACTGAATATGGGAAGAAAAAGTGAATATATAAACGCGGGCGTTCTTATGATAAATGTTGCGGAAATGCGCAAAGAAACAGACGCAGAAAGTATATTTGAATTTATCGGCAGAAAAGGCAGGTTTTTGTTTCAGGCTGATCAGGACGTTATAAATTCATTGTTCTGGAGAAGCACAATATATCTTGACCCTTGTATTTATAATTGTGATGAACATATGTTTAAAAAATATAGGCTCACTCGTTTATGGGTGAAAAAGAATTGCGTTTTTGTGCATTATGACGGTAAAAATAAGCCGTGGAATGATGATTATTCGGGCAATCTCGGCGATTTTTATTATAAATACGAAGACAAAAGCCATACTTTTCATTCAGAGGAGGAGTCAGCATGAAAAAGCTTCAGCGTGCAAGTAAAGCAATTCCTCCGAAAAGGCTTGCTGTTCCTGTCTGTTCAGGATGTATTCTACTGGTTTCCTTTCTTGTTTTATATTTTACATACGGAAAACGCCTTTTGGAAATTGTCAGCGATTATGAACTTTTTAAAGCTTGGCTTTCACAGTTCCCCGTGCCGGCACAGCTTGTTTTTGTATTTGTGAGAGCTTTCCAGACGATTGTTAAAATCATTCCTGCAGAACCGCTTGAAATCGCGTCGGGTTATATCTGGGGAACGTTCGGAGGCTTCTGTTTCTGTATGCTCGGAACGGAAGCGGGTTCTCTGATTATTCTATTTATAACAAGAAAATTCGGTATAAAATTTATAAATTATTTTATGGATACTTCTAAGCTTAATGAATGGAGTTTTATAAAAAATTCAAAAAGAAAATATCTTATGCTTTTTCTTATTTATCTTGTTCCCGGAACGCCTAAAGATATAATAACTTATTTTATAGGTCTTACAAACACAAAAATGACGCTTTTTCTTTTGATAACAGGTGTTGCGCGGATTCCCGCGATAATATCGTCAACGTGGTGCGGCAGTACGCTGATAGACAAGAATTATGCGGCGTTTGCGCTAATCTTTTTCACCATAACGGTTTTGTCTGTCGGAGGCACGGTTCTTGGAACGAAATATTTTAATAAAAAACGTGAAGCTGAGAAAAATATATAAACAATTATTTAATTTGATATTTTTAGTTGAAAACATTGGTATTTAATGTTAAACTATATAAAATATCGTATGCCTGTCCCGATTTTGGGGGAGAATTTTAAAATACTGATGAAGAGGTTGTTTATGAAGCTTTCACTTGTAGTGCCATGCTATAACGAAGAGGGAAATGTTGAAAAGTTCTTTTCCGAAACAAAAAGGGTTTTTGATGGTAAGGTTTCCGATTATGAATTTGTTTTTGTTAATGACGGAAGCAAGGACGATACTTACGGAAAGCTGAAAAAGTTATATGAGGAGAATCAGAATTCAAACATTCAGGTGCTTTCATTCAGCCGCAATTTCGGCAAGGAAGCAGCGATTTATGCAGGACTCAATGCCGCTAAGGGCGATATGGCTTGTCTTATAGACGCTGATTTGCAACAAAGACCGGAGGTCGTTTTGCAAATGCTTGATATAATGGACGCAAACGAAGAAATTGACTGTGTAACAGCCTATCAGGAGGAACGCCGGGAAAGCAGGCTTATGAGCGCTTTTAAGTCTATCTTCTATAAAATAATAAACGGTATTTCGGAAGTGGATTTTGTAAACGGCGCATCTGATTTCAGACTTATGAAACGCAATATGATAAACGCAATTCTGAATTTCACTGAATATCACCGCTTTTCAAAGGGCATTTTCAGCTGGGTCGGCTTCAATACAAAGTATATCCCTTACAAGGCGGAGGAAAGAGAAAGCGGCGAATCAAAATGGGGCTTCAAAAAGCTTATGAAATACGCTTTTGAGGGAATCGTTTCGTTTACCACCTTTCCGCTTAAAATATCCGCCTATGTCGGTTTTATATCGGCCTTGGTTTCAATTGTATATCTTGTAATAGTTGTAATTCAGAAGCTTGCTTTCGGAATCAATGTTCCCGGATATGCAACGATAGTTGTGCTTGTGCTTTTGCTCGGAGGTCTCCAGCTTTTCAGTCTCGGAATTCTCGGAGAGTATATTTCAAAAATTTATGTTCAGGTCAAAAACAGACCGATTTATGTTTTGAGGGAGCATCTGGGAGCAGGAGACAAGAATGAATAAGATAAAGCAGCTTTTTGTAAAATATAAAGAGATAATAACATATGTTGTGTTCGGCGTTCTTACAACGCTTGTCAATTTTGCAGCCTTTTGGATTTTAAGTCGTTTCCTTGGTGAAAGACTTTATTTACTAAACAATGCGATTGCATGGGTGGTTTCGGTTCTATTTGCTTATATAACAAACAAGCTATGGGTCTTTGAATCAAAAAGCTGGGCGCCGAAAGTAGTTGTAAAAGAGTCGGTTGAATTTGTTGCCGCAAGGCTTTTCAGCTTCGGTGTTGAAGAAGGAGGTCTGCTGCTGTTTGTTGACGTTCTCGGTTTCGGTAAATATTCATTTACGGTTTTTGGATTTGAGATAACCGGGCAACTTATTGCAAAAGTAATTCTTTCCGTTATCGTCGTTATTCTGAATTACTTTTTCAGCAAATTCGTAATCTTTGCAAAGAAAAATAAAAAGAAACAGTAAATTTAATGCGGTTAATAAAATACTGAAAATAAGCCTGACTGTCCCACGCTGTGCAGACAGTGCAAAAAGAACCTGCTTGATGTGCAATATACATCAAAAAGGTTCTTTTTTTGTCCTTTTAAAAAAGAAACAGATTCATAATCGTTTAAAACCTTTTTCCCTGATTCCTTTCTTTGTGAAAATTGCATATTAAATGAAAAGAAAATATGGTTATAAAGTAGAAAAATAAAATCGCTGATTGATAAATATTCATATATAATGTAAAATTTTAATGGGTTATGGTATATTTTTGTTCATTTGAGGTGAAAAAGAATATGAAAAGAATAATGAGTGTATTATTAAGCGTTGTCATAGCCGTTTCCGTGTTCTGCACGGTATCTCCCGAGGCTTTTTCGGAAGCTGTCGGCGGTCAGTGCGGAAACAATTTAAACTGGAGCTTTGACCCTGCTTCAGGTGTGCTCACTCTCAGCGGAACGGGAAGAATGTATGATTATGAAGACGAGGCAAATCCTGCTCCGTGGATGAACAGCTATAAAACGCAGATTAAATCTGTTGTATGCAAAAGCGGCGTTACTTCCGTGGGATCAAAGGCTTTTATGAACTGTACTTCGCTTACCTCAGTTGATTTCGGCGATACCATGGACATAATCGGTTACTATGCTTTCAGGGGATGCACCTCTCTCGGCGGAGTTGCCATTCCCGATTCAGTAACGCAGACATGGCCGGGATGTTTTGAAAACTGTACTTCGATAGGTTGGCTTAATTTCGGTACCGGTCTGACTGAAATTGCCGGATGGAGTTTTGCGGGCTGCAATTCCTCCTCATTCTGGTGGGTTTCCCTGCCGGAAAACATAACGGTTATCGGTGAACACGCGTTTGACGGCTGTTCAAATCTCGGATGGAACACCGTTGCCGGTAAAAATATTACGTTTGGAGAGCAATGCTTTCAAAATATAAAGTCGGACGCGACATTTATCATAGCTGATAAGGCAACCAGAGAGTATCTGCAAAATTATAACAGCGGCTGGAATTACAGGTGTGTTGACGATAAACATTCCTTGCGTTTTTCTACAACGGATCCAACCTGTACGGAGAAAGGATACACGACCTATACTTGCGAAATCTGTGAAAATTCATTCAATGAAGATTTTGTGGACGCACTCGGTCATAATTATCAGAATCTGACTGTCAGCAGCGACGATTATTATTATAATTATATCTGCCAAAGATGCGGAGAAATTGAGAGCGTAAGCGCAATAGATTTAAAGAGGCATTTTAAACCGTATCTTAATTCCTCAAAAGAGGATTCCGGCTATAACAGATTGGCGGATGTAAATAATGACGGCGTAATAAATGTGCGTGATTTTACGCGCATTAAATTCCATCTTGAGGAGTTCGACGAACAGTCGCACGCGACATCCGTGAATACTTCCTCAACGCATCAAACATTGATAGGCTTCGGAGCCTCTGCCTGCTGGTGGGCGCAGTGCGTCGGCGGTTGGGACGACGCTAAAATCAATGAAATAATGACGCTTCTTTATGATAAGAAGGACGGTATCGGTCTTAATATCTACAGATACAATTTAGGGGCAGGTTCTGAAAATGACGAAGCTCTGTATATCAGGGCAAGACGTGCCGAATGTTTTCTTAAACCGGATGGTACATATGATTGGAACGCTGACGCCAACGCAAGAAAATGCCTTGAATACGCTAAGAATATTTACGGTGATGACCTCCGGGTAACGCTGTTCTCAAACTCTGCTCCTGTTCAGTTTACAATTAACGGCAGAGCTTACGGAGATTTTGTTCCCGAGGGAGGCGCTTATAAAACAAATCTCGCCTCCTCAAACTATCAAAAACATGCTGATTATGTTGTAAAATGTGCCGAACATTTCACGAATGAGGGCTACAGAGTAACGAACATTTCCCCGATTAATGAGCCGGAGTGGGCATGGGGTTCTTATAATGCCGAAAACACTTCGGCAGGTCAGGAAGGCTGCCACTTCACAGCAGAGGAATGCCGCGACTTTTATAAAAAGTGCATTTCTGCAATAAATAACAGTTCTGTTAAGGATACCTGCAAAATTGAAATGTGGGAATCAGGGCAGATGGGGAACGATAATTTTGAGGCGTATCTCCAGCAGATGCTCGGTAAAGGCGGTTTTCTAAACGAAAATAAATATAAAAACAAAGAACTGAGAAATTATTTTGATACAGTTTCTTTCCACTCCTATTGGGCGGATCAGGCAGCGAGAGAAAGAACCGCAAGCCTTTTCAACGAAAGCAATTATAAGGGCTATAAAAGGGCGCTCACCGAATACTGTCAAATGGACGGCTCATCGTCCGGTCTCGGAATAGATAAGGGCATAGAGCTTGCCGATACAATTTATCAGGATTTGACCATTCTTGACGCTGAGGAATGGGACTGGTGGGTTGCGGTTGCCGAAGGCGGCTATATGGACGGTCTTATTTATACTGATTATCAAAATGAACAGTCAGCCCATGAAATCACAACGGCAAAGCGTCTTTGGGTTATGGGCAATTATGCTAAGTTTACAAACGAAGGCTCAGTAAGAGTAGATGTGACGTGTAATATTGACGGCGTAAAAACGTGTGCCTTTGACAATCAGGACGGTACAGTATCAATAGTTTACATTAACACAACATTGAGCGATGAAATCACGACGCTTAACCCCGAAGTGTATACAAGCTTCTCTACTTATGTAACCGATGATGAAAATAATTTGGAGCCTGTCCAGAAATCACTTTCCGCAACAGGAGATATTCTTATTCCTGCCAGGTCCGTAACTACGGTTGTTGCGGTCAAGGGTCAGGCTTTCGGCGGCACGGACAGACCGTGGGACATCAATGTGTAAAATATACAATGAATTGATGCTGCTTTGATGAAGTGAATCTCCTAATATGCCAAATCCGCTCGGGTGAAGAACCCCAGCGGATTTTTTGTTGTCAGCTGTTTTGACGGTTCAGTTGTTGTCCCAAGGCCAAGGATCTTTAAGCCAATCGTCGCTGTTTCCCTCACCGAGTGTAAGCGGACCGAATTTTTCCTCGTATTCAGCTTTTAATTTTCTGAATCTGTTAAGGTATTTTGTGTAAAGCTCCTGGGCTTCTGCGTTGTCAAGGTGTGTGTCCATGTATACTCTCATTTCCCACATTGCAAACTGCGCCGCGGAAACTCTTAAAAGCATCTGTTCTCTGCTCATATCTATTTTTCCTGCCTTTCCGCCTACAAAAATAATGATTTGCCGCGCTTTTATCTGTAGGCGGATAAAGGCGCGCGGTGTTTTTTATCAGCGTGTAAGCGTTCCCTTACCCGAAAAAGGTTTGTTAAGCTCCGGGAAAAGTGTTCCTGCCATCAGAGCCGAGGATTCCTCGCCATAAATAACAGGTTGCTGCTGAAACGGAATATATGCCATCGTTACCGACGCGTCTGCCGGAAACGGAGTTAATACGCTGCTTTTCTTTTTCAGAAAGCTGGGATTGAATAAATCTTCGTATTTTTCCATAGATTAATTCTCCTTTCTGTACCATTTTATGCCGCAGTGCGAAAAATGACAGATAAGAGAAAAAATTTTTTATACATATAATGATTTAGGATGTTTAAAAAATACCGATAAAGGTAAAAATAAACGTGAGAGAAAAAACAAGGGTGATTTTATACTATGACAGTTAAACGTGGAGATATATATTATGCGGATTTAAGTCCCGTTGTTGGCTCGGAACAGGGTGGCGTAAGACCTGTTCTTATAGTCCAAAACGATGTGGGGAACCGATTTTCACCAACGGTTATAGCCGCTGCAATAACAAGCCAGAAAGATAAAAACAATCTTCCTACCCATATAGAGGTAGACGCACGAAACTGCGGACTTGCCAAGGACAGTATTGTTCTTCTCGAACAGGTGCGAACGATAGACAAACGGCGCCTGCGTGAAAAAATGGGAGCGCTTGACGGCGGAGATATGGGAAAGGTAAATGAAGCGCTGTCCGTCTCTTTCGGACTCTGATTTCGGAATAACTCTTCTGTGGAGTTATTCCTTTTTTTATGCCTGCAGATGAAAGAAAACAGAAATTTATATACTGATTCGCGTTAAATTACAAAAATGTAATTTAAACGTGTGTCAAATATGTTAAAATATATATCAGAGGTGATATGAAATGAAGATATTTCTTCTTGAGGATGACGCCGCCATTGCAGCGGGTCTTGAGTATTCGCTGCAAAAAGAGGGGTATGAAACACGTCTTGTGAAATGTGTATCCGAAGCATATGAGATAATAGAAAACGAGTCTTTTGAACTGTATATTCTTGATTTGACGCTTCCGGACGGCAGCGGTTATGATGTTTGCCGTGCAATCAAAGAAAAAGGCGATTATCCCGTAATTTTTCTGACAGCCTTTGATGATGAGGTCAATGTTGTTATGGGCTTTGATTTAGGTGCTGACGATTATATTTCAAAACCTTTCAGGATAAATGAACTTATGGTGAGAATCAAAAGCGTACTGCGCCGCTGCAGAGGAGAAACGAGCGGAATAATTGATATTCACTCACTTAAAATCAACACAAACGAGGCTAAGGTTTATAAAAACGGTAAAGAGGTTATTCTTACCGCTATGGAATACAGACTTTTGCTTATTCTTCTGAACAACAGAGGACGTATTCTCACAAGAAACCAGCTTCTTGAAAATATTTGGGATATTGACGGTGTTTTTGTGAACGACAATACACTGACGGTTTATATTAAAAGGCTACGCGATAAAATAGAGGACAACTCGGAAAATCCGCAGATAATAAAAACTGTAAGAAAAATGGGGTATATGCTGGAATGATTAAAGGGTTTAAGGACTTTGCTTTGGTATGCGCCGCTTCACTTGCTCTGATTGCGACAGGCTTTGCTGTGATTACATATTTAAATAAAACAGCAGGCATTATTTTTCTTGCCGTAATGCTTGTAATTTTTATGCTCTTTTTTGCCTTCGTTTATAAAAGAAACAGGGAAATAAGTGCACTTTCCGATTATCTTGACCGCATAAACAGCGGAGAATACGAGCTTGATATTCGGGACAACAGAGAGGGCGAAATGAGTCTTTTTAAAAATAATCTTTACAAGGTGGTCGTCACTTTGCGCTCTCAGCAGGAAATGCTTCGGAAAGATAAAACATATCTTTCCGAATCTCTTGCCGACATATCGCATCAGCTTAAAACGCCCATAACTTCAATCACAATGATGACAGATTTGCTCAAAAGTGAGCCTGAAAAAGAAAAACAGCGTGAATTTATAGATATAATAAACAGCCAGCTTTCTCGTATGAACTGGTTGATAATTACTTTACTGAAGCTTTCAAAAATAGACGCCGGAGCGATAGAATTCAAAAGCGAAAAAGCTTCATTGAGGGGAATTCTCTATGATGCAGTGCGTCCGTTCCTTGTAAATGCGGAGATAAACGGAATAACCTTGAGCGTTGATTGCCCGGACGATATTTATGTTTTTACAGACAGCAACTGGTATACCGAGGCCGTTTCTAATATCATAAAAAACTGCATAGAGCATACGGGAAACGGAGGCTTTGTCAGCATTGAGGCGTTGGAATCGGCGGTATTTGTAAAAATTATCATTAAGGACAACGGAATCGGAATAGACAGGGAGGATCTGCCTCATATTTTTGAACGGTTTTATCAGGGGAAATCGCGCTCTTCTGCAGGAACGGGAATAGGCCTTGCGCTCAGCAAGGCGATACTGAGCAGGCTGAATTCCGTTATCAGCGCGGAAAGTGAAAAAAATGTGGGCACTGTGTTTGAAATCAGGTTATATAAAGCCGTGATTTAAAAAGCACGAAATATGACCAAATTGTAATTGAATTTGTCACCTTTAAGTAAGATTGAAACAGTAAAATTGTGACTGCAAAGGAAAGGAGAAGGTATTATGGAGATACTCAGAGTAAAAAACCTGTCTAAAATCTACGGCAAGGGTGACACAATGGTAAAGGCACTTGACGATGTTTCGTTTTCAGTGCCGAAAGGTCAGTTCGTTGCAATCATCGGACCAAGCGGCTCGGGAAAATCAACGCTTCTGCATATACTCGGAGGAGTTGACACGCCCACAAGCGGAAGTGTATTTGTAGATTCAACGGACATTTCAAAACTGAACGAAACGAAGCTTGCGATTTTCCGCCGCAGGCAGATAGGACTGATATATCAGTTCTATAATCTGATTCCGATTTTGACTGCGGAGGAAAATATGACGCTTCCTCTTCTTCTTGACGGAAAGCAGGTAAACAGAAAAAAGCTGGATCTGCTTGCAGAGTCGCTGGGGCTTACACAGCGGTTAAAGCATCTTCCGAATCAGCTTTCGGGTGGTCAGCAGCAGCGTGTTTCAATCGGCAGAGCACTTATGAACAATCCTGCTCTTGTTCTGGCGGACGAGCCGACGGGAAATCTGGACAGCAAGAACAGCAGAGAAATTATAGATCTGCTGCGCGTTATAAACAGAGAAAACAACCAAACGATTATTATAATAACGCACGATGAGCAAATTGCTTTGAGCGCGGACAGGATCATAGCTATTGAGGACGGAAAAATCGTTAAGGACGAGGTGATCAGGCGGTGAATATTATCAAAAAACTGACGTTTCGTCACTTGCTCAAAAACAAAGGAAGAACGATTATAACAACGCTCGGCATTTGCGTATCGGTTGCAATGATAACCGCTGTATTTGTCAGCGCGGCGTCTTTTTTGAATTTTTTCGGCGAGATAACGATTTTTGACGGAGGAAACAAGCACGCAACGTTTTACGATTTGAACAGCGAACAGGTTAAGACGCTGGAAAGAGACGACAGAATTGAGAGCGTGGGTACTTATTTTTACGGTTCGCCTGAGGAAAACGGCTTTCAGCTTAAAGAAAGAATCTCCAACCACACGGGAGTCGGAAATATCGGAGCGGGCAACGAGAATTATTTTAAACAGATGATAACATGTGAGCTTGACGGAGAAATTCCGAAAAACGAAAATGAAATCATAATTGAAAACGAGCTTATAGAGAAAAATAATCTAAACTGGAAAATAGGAGACACGGTTTCCATTCCCGTAGGCGGGAGATATGCAGAAGAAGACGGTAAAATTCTGTATATTTCTTCATCTAATTATTACGGCGGAGAGAAATTTGAGCAAAAGGATATAAAGGAATTTAAAATAACGGGAATCCTTTACGGCAACAATCCAACGAGTTCTTCTGCAAAAATTCTCCGCGGTTTGAGCAATGATGAAAAAAGCGGCACGCTTGACGCCAATATAACTTTGAAAGATGTAAATCCCAAAGCAATTAAAACGCTTGAAAGCATAAGAGAAAAAATCGGCGTTGACAAAGACTCTTTCCAAATTAATGACGATTACCTTGAAACGAAATTTGCCTTTTCCGAGGGTGGTCGTATGGTGGTTACCATTTTGCCTGTTGCTGTTCTTGTGCTGATTATAATAATGATTGCCTCCGTTGTGCTTATCTACAATGCGTTCGGTATGTCGCTCTCGGAAAGAACGCGTTATCTCGGAATGCTCGGCAGCGTGGGTGCAACAAAGCAGCAGAAAAAGCAGTCGGTTTATTTTGAAGGCTTTATCCTCGGCGCTATAGGAATACCTATAGGAATCGGCGCCGGAATCGCGGGAATTGCGATAACGCTTAAAGCAGTCGGCGATAAAATTATTTCAACAGGAATGATAAACGGAGTTGAAAATTCCGATATATCAATGCACGCCGTTGTGCCCGTCTGGGTAATAGCGGGAATAGTGCTGTTCAGTGCTCTGACAATATTTATATCTGCAATAATTCCCGCCAAAAAAGCGTCGGCGATAACGCCTATCGAGGCACTTCGTCAAAGTAATGAAATCAAGCTGAAAACACGCAGACTTAAAACCCCGAAATACGTTCGTATGATTTTCGGCTATGAGGGCGAGCTTGCGCATAAAAACCTTAAAAGAAACGGCAGAAAGTCAAGAGTTATCACCGTTTCAATCGCTATTTCCGTTATACTGTTTTTGACTTGCAACACATTTTCAAGTCTTTTTATTGAAACACAGAAGATTGAAGAAGAAATCCCGTATCAGATTATAGTTAGGGTTGATGCGGAAAATAAGGACAAAATGTTCAGAGATTTAAGTGAAATTTCGGGAGTTGACAAGCTCTATAACGCCACCGTTGATATTTATACCTTCGGCAGAGACACAAACGAAACCGACCAGTCGCTCGCAACGCAAGACATTCTCACAAAAGATTACAAAACGCTGTTTGAAAACGGAATGTATTTCTATTTGAACGTTGTTGAAGATGAATATTTCAACTCGCTTTGCGCTGATAATTCAATAGATTACAGGAATTTCTACGGTGGGGAAACAAAGGCTGTTATACTGAACAACATAAATCACAAATCCGGCGGAGCGGAGGTGTTCAACGAGAATATTCTCGGAAAAGAGCTTAAAAGAAAAGGATATTCCGACGTTGAGCTTGTGTCCTTTGTAAAATATGATAAGGATAATTTCCTGTTTTCACTCAATACCTCAGGCGTAGTGAGCGCATATGTCCCCGAAAGCGTTTATTTTGCAAATGCCGCGGACGATGCGGAATGCACCTTTGCAATTCAAACCGAGGAACACGAAAAGGTTTATACGGAAATAGAAAATCTTGTTGAAACAGAGGGTTACGATTGTTATATCAACGATATGATTGAAAATCTTGACGCGATGAATACAATAATATTTGTTTTACAAGTGTTTATTTACGGCTTCGTTTCGCTTATAACGCTGATTACTCTTGCAAATATTATCAACACCGTGTCAACAAGTATCGCTCTTCGTCGCAAGGAATTTGCAATGCTGAAATCTGTCGGTACAACTATGCAGGGCTTCAATAAAATGATTTGCCTTGAAAGCCTGTTTTACGGACTTAGAGCGCTCATAGTTTCAATACCGATAAGTATTCTGATAGGATACTTTATGCACAGTAAGTTGGGCGCGGAGATTATTCCGTTCAGAATCGACTTTGCTATGTACGGCGGAGTGATTCTTGCTGTATTCGTTATAATCGGTTTTTCAATGCTTTATTCGGTATCAAAGTTCAGGAACGCTTCGATTATTGATGACCTGAAAGAAGATATAAGTTAAAATTTCAGAAAAACGTTCTATAGGCAAAAGGCCGAAAAAGAAAAATCAATGGAAAACAAGTTGAAATGAAGGAAAATTTTTATGGGAAAAAAGATATTTTTTGGAGCGTGTGCAGTTTTGGCGGCCATTTGTGTTTGCGGTTTTATCATTTCGCAAACAAACGGAACCTACTACTATGCACAAGTTGATAACAGTAAAATTAAACAGGACGGAATGAGAGACGGTGTTGTTGATTTTAACGGCGATATGAAATATTCATACACTTTATTATCTTATAATGATAACGGTAAAGACAAAGAAATTACGTTCGGAACATCAAGGAAACTGAGAGATGACGCGTTTATTTGTTTAACTGTTAAGCCGTTTAGAGGTGTTATTGCGTGGAAAGAGGTTCAATATGACGAACTTCCCGATGCTGTGAAGAATCAATATTCCGCCGTGAAATAAATTCCCGAATCGGTTTTAATTTTGAAAACGGAGGCTGTTGTTTTTTCTGATTTTTTCAGACATCAAATAGGGCTTGTTTTCAACCTGTTTTCTGTGATACAATTACATTGAGATTTTGATGAAAAGAGGTTTGAATCATGCAGAGAATAGCATCGTTTGAAAAGGTCAGCTTTGAACAGTTTGAGAAGGACTGGCTTAAAAATTTTCCGGAAACAGCAGATGTGATGGAAATATACAATGGAATAAAATTGCCCCAAAGGGCGACGACAGGTTCGGCAGGCTATGATTTTTATGCACCTGCGGATATAACCGTTGAAAAGGGAAAATCGGTTCTTATACCTACAGGCATACGCTCAAGGATAGACAACGGCTGGGTGCTGAAAATCTATCCGCGTTCCGGTCTTGGTTTCAAGCATAGAATCCGGCTTGACAACACAGTCGGAATAATCGACGCCGATTATTATAATTCCTCAAACGAGGGACATATTATGATCAAGCTTTCCTGCGACGCTCACGATAACGGGCACGCCGTTCTGCTTCGCGCCGGAGACGGCTTCGCTCAAGGGATTTTTCTTCAGTTTGGAATAACGCTTGATGACAATGCACAAGGCGTGCGCGACGGAGGCTTCGGTTCAACAAACAAATAAAACATTCGGCGGATTAATCAGAAATTCCGATGTAAATATTTGCTCTAACGGCTTTTTTCAGTTGATTTATACATTATTTGCTAAAATGCTTGACTTTTCAGTTTTATTTGTTTATAATCTTGCTCGGAATATGAAAAACGTATTCAAATACCCCTGACAAACATACAGGTCGGAGGGAGGGAATTTAATGAGCCAAGTTAAAATTAAGGATAATGAGTCTCTTGACAGCGCACTTCGCCGTTTCAAGCGTCAGACTTCCCGTGATGGCATTATTCAGGAAGTCCGCAAAAGAGAACATTATGAAAAGCCTTCTGTTGCGCGTAAAAAGAAGAGCGAGGCCGCTCGTAAAAGAAAGTATAAGTAATACATAATTGTGGGGAGCGGGAATCGTTCCCCATTATTTTTTAAAGGAGAAATACGTCTTATGAAAAAGATTCTTATTCTTAACGGTCCCAATCTCAATATGACGGGGATAAGAAAGAAAAATGTTTACGGCAGTGAAACGCTCAAACAGATAAATGACGAACTTAAAATTTACGGAAAGGCAAACGGCGCAAAGCTTGATTTCTTTCAGTCTAACCATGAGGGAGACATCATAGATGTTATTCACGAGAGCAGATATTCCTATGACGGAGTTGTTATAAACGCTGGCGCGTACACGCATTATTCATACGCTATACATGATGCTATCGAGGCTGTTAATGAATACACGCCTTTTGTAGAAGTGCATATGAGCAATATTCATGAGCGTGAGGATTTCAGAAAAATATCGGTTATAACAGACGTCTGCATAAAACAAATTTCCGGTTATGGGAAGGACAGTTATAAAATGGGTATTGATTTATTATTGGAAATAATATAAAATATAAAAATGAAATAAACAGTTAAATACGGAGGTATAATAGTATGGTAACCGCAGGTGATTTCAGAAACGGTGTCACTTTTGAAATGGATGGACAGGTATATCAGATTATCGAATTTCAGCACGTTAAGCCGGGAAAGGGCGCGGCGTTTGTCAGAGCGAAGATAAAGAACGTTATTCAGGGGTCGGTTGTTGAGAGAACATTTAATCCGACCGAAAAATTCCCGACCGCATACATTGAAAGAAAAGAAATGGTTTATTCTTATAATGATGAAGGCATTTACTATTTTATGGATCAGGAAACTTTTGATATGATTCCTGTAGGCGAAGCTGACCTGAGCGATAACTTCAGATTCGTCAAAGAAAACGATATATGCCGTATTCTTTCATATAAAGGAAAGGTGTTCGGTGTTGAACCGCCTACCTTTGTTACACTTGAGGTGGTTAAAACCGATCCCGGCTTCAAGGGCAACACGGCAACAAACACGCTCAAGCCCGCTGTTCTTGAAACCGGAGCTGAAATCCGCGTTCCGCTCTTTATCAACGAAGGAGATTTAATCCGGGTTGATACGAGAACCTGCGAATATATGGAAAGAGCATAATTAATTTTATAAAGGAGTATAACGCTATGAACACTGTTGAAAGTCTCGGCTATCTCAAGGGGCTGCTTGACGGACTTGATGTTGACAAAAAGGATGCAAAGGTTTACAAGGCTATTGTTGACGTGCTTGAGAATCTCACAAAAGATGTTGATGATGTTTACGAGGAACTGGATTCCCTTGAAGAACAGGTTGATATGATGGATGAAGATCTTTCAGAGCTTCTCGGTGAAGATGACTTCTGCAGCTGCGATGATGAAGAGGAATATGAGACCGAATGTCCGGAATGCGGCACACCGATAACCGTTGACTACGAAACACTTGAGGAGGGCGGAATCAACTGCCCGAACTGCGGCGAATACCTTGAATTCGACTTTGACTGTGAATGCTGCGACGGCGAGCATGACGAAGAGGAAGAATAAGAGTCGCGTATAATTATAGTGACAAATGCACCTTTCGGATTTTCGGGTGCGTTTGTTGCTGTTATACTTAATTTCGGCAGCAGGATGTGATACTATGAAAACGCTGCGAAAAAAGTTAATAAAGGTTCTGGCGGCATTGCTGGCGCTTGTGCTTCTTTCCGGCACTGTTCTCGCTTACGCATTGCCGGATTTTATTCCAAACACGCCTGTGCTCTATAATAATTTCCACGATGCGCTGTTTTCAGAACTTCATTTGTCCACGGGGGACAAGCTTTTTCCTTATGAGGAGGGAAGCTGGCGGTATTATTACTGGTGCGCTTATCAATGCCAGTATAACGCCGATTACACCGTCCACGTTAATTATAACGGACGAAAGGCAATGGAAGTCGAACTTTACGACAGCGACGGTGAAACGATGCTTGCTGAGGATAAAGGTCAGCTTACAAAGCTTGATACAGGCAAATACAGCTATGACTGCGAATTTACATACAGCCTTACCGAAGGGCATCTTTATTATTACAGAATCGCTTTTTCAGGCCATTATTATGATTCCTGCGGCGATTTTTCCGTTTCGCTTGTGAGCACACCGGGAGACAGAATCAAAACAGATGAAAATATTATTCTCCAGATTGGGAATTATGAAAACTATACATACGACCTTGAAGAGTTCAGCCATGAGAGACTGAGAAACGATCTTGTCTTTATAGCGATTTACAATGACGGCTCGGTTGACAGATGGTATGGCAGTGAGCATATCGGCGAAACGCCTGCTCTGCGCGGCTGTAATATAATCCTTGATTATTCCGATTGCGATGCAACTGTTGGCGTTCACACGCTTTACGCATATTATATGGGGCGGAAAACAGAGGTGACGTTTAATATAACGGGTTGCGTCCATGAGTATTCTATTAAATCGCAAACGGAGAGATCTTGGCTGAACGGAGCCGCCGCAACCTACAGATGCAGCATCTGCGGCAAAGAATATACAAGCTTTATATCTGACAGCGGAAGCGATTTGTTCAGGAATTTTTACAGGCATATCAATACTTCAAAGGGCGAACGCGGTTATTCAGAGGAGTTTGATTTGAATTCTGACGGCGTGATAAATGCGCGTGATTTCAGTATTGTGAACAGCATATTTGCCGATACTGTAAAAAGCTTTTCAAAAAGCCTGAATACAAAATTCGGTGATGAGAATTTCAACGATGCGTTTGATTTGAACAAGGACGGTGTGATAAATGCAAGAGATTTTACCGTTCTGAACAAAACGCATAATCAATACAGATAATATGGCAAAAAAGACGGGCTGCAAGCCCGCCTTTTTTGCTGTGTGGATTTTTTAGCCGAGAGCGTCTCTTACCGCGTCGCCGACGTCGTCAGCGGCATTTCCGGCGCCGTCTGCTGCGGAATCGGCAGCATTGCCCAAGTCAGACGCTGCTTCACTTGCGTTTTCAGAAACGTCAGACGCACCCTCCTCAACCATATTCGTTGTGTTTGATGTTGTAGACGTTGTATTTCTTGTTGTCGAAGTCGTTGTTGTCGCGTCGGAATCCGTTGTGCCTCTTCCACAGCCGATGAATAGCGCGGCGCATACCGTAACAGCAAGAACTACCGCTATCATTTTACGTTTCATAATGATTTTCCTTTCCTTGAATTAATTTTTTATTTTATTCAGGCTTTTGCCTGAAATAAGAGAATGGATGTTGTATTTGCCGTTTATTTTGTTAAAGTGCCGTTGTCTGAATAAAGCAGCAGAAGGATGTTTTCTTCCTCTCCCGTTATAGTGTTGATATAAACAAGCACTTCGTCTCCGCCGTTTTTGCTTCTGCAGTGAAACTCAATGCACGGTGCTTCCTTGCCGTTTGATTTTGGAATCACACAGCTTCTGGCGGAAAGGACGTCAACACGTGTGGAAAGCTTGTTTCTAAGCTCACTTTCAGATATATTGACAGAAAAATCGTCTCTTGTTTTGTGATTCGTTAAAAAGCCTTCCGCTTCAAGCGAATAGATTTTTCCGTTAGACATTGAAATGCCGACTTTGATTAAATCCGCATAATAGATTACGGATTTTTCGCTGTAAGCAAAATTCACAACGCAGACGTTGTCATTAACGGCGTAATAGGTTTCGGTCATATTGTTGTAACCGAGACGTTTAAGATATGCCGAAGCGATATTTACTGCGTTTTCCTCTGTTATACTTTTGGATTCAACAGCTGTTGTTCCGATTATATATGCAACATATCCGCCGTTTTTGCTGATCGCGATTTTGTACCCTTCACAGGTAAAGTCGTAGCATGGAATCGTTCCGTTTTCCTCGCCTGTATAAGTTACCTTATCCTCACTTGAATAGACTGCCTTTGCAGCCGTTTTCAAAGCTTCCTCACGGCTTACTTCCGCCGAATTTTCGGTAACGGCAGGCTTTCTGTTCAAAACCGCGTCGGCAAACGGACCGTCATAAAGCAGCGTGGGGTAATCGGAAAAGGTTTCCTCTGCCTGTGTGAAGTCCAAAGACAGTGACGATACCTTGAGCCCTGCGTTTGCACTTTCTATTTCGTTGTCGGTGATTTGTCCGCCGTTGCTGCATCTTGTAACCATTTCATCAATGCTGTCGGCATACGCCTTTGCGTATTTCAACAGCTGCTGCAGATTGTTATATTCCTCATCGCTTATCTGAACGCCGCTATTCGTTTTGTCGCAAAGATAATCGGCATAGTCTGCCGCCTGACTGAGAAATTTATACGTGCCGCTCAGGTTTAGCTGGTCTATCGGCAGATGTGAAAGGGCATTTTTTGCAGTTGTGCATTCGGAATACAGATCCTCAGAAAGATTTGCCATCATTGTCGGAGTCGTTGCGTATTCACTTTTGGTAAGATTCGTTTCTATTGAATCAAGACATTCCGATAATTCTGTCAGGCTCTGCTGATAGCTTGCTTCAAGACGCGTCTTATATGCGCGGCTCTGATTGTTTCCGATAATTGCATACGCTGCAAGTACGGCAACAAAACAAAGAGCGAATGAAAAGAGCCTTATAATACTGCGATTTGTCATTTGTTTCAACCTCCGAATGTATTTTTGCCCCGAAATGCTAAAAACATACAAAAAAACCTTTAAAAGCTCAGTCAAGTTTGATATAATGTGTTTACTTGTATAATTCGGGGATATTAATAATGATGAAAAAAGAAAAAATAAATAGGATAGTTGTCAAGGTGGGAACATCAACTCTGACGCATAAAACAGGAAAAACCAATATTGCGAGAATCGCAAAGCTCGCATCTGTTCTGTCTGATTTGAAAAACGAGGGAAAAGAAGTTGTACTTGTTTCCTCCGGAGCAATCGGCGTTGGATTAAGCAAGCTGAGGTTGTCTGAGAGACCATCCGAAATAAGCGGACTTCAGGCCGCCGCTGCAGTCGGTCAATGTGAGCTTATGTTCCTTTACGATAAGTTTTTTTCCGAATACGGAGTTGTTGTCAGCCAGCTTCTTTTAACGGTTGAGGAGCTTGACAATGAGGAAAGCAAGGGACATTTGATTGATACTTTGAATCAGCTTCTGGCTTACGACTGTCTGCCGATAGTCAACGAAAATGATTCAATTTCGGTTGAAGAACTTATAAACGGTGATAACGACTGCCTTTCGGCAAGAGTTGCGCAGATAACAAATGCCGACCTTCTGATTATGCTTACGGATACCGATGGTCTTTATGACGGCAATCCTGCTGAAAACGCATCCGCAATGCCTATCAGACGCGTAAAGGAAATCAATGATGAGATACGTTCCATAGCAGGCGGAGCAGGAAAAAAAGGAACAGGCGGCTTTGTTACAAAGATTAAGGCGGCAGAGATTGCGGTTTCATCCGGAATACCTGTTGTTATTATGAACGGCGCAAAGCCGACAGGTATATATAAGGTATTGGAAAACAAGGAAATAGGAACGTATTTTGAGGTGGCTGAAAATGATTGAACTCGGAAAGAAAGCTTTAGAAGCAAAGGATTTTTTAGCGTCGGTTACTGAGGAACAGAAAAATGCAGCGCTTATGGCTGCTGCAAATTCACTCAGGCGAAACAGCAGAACAATCGTGGAAGAAAATAAAAGGGATATTGAAAACGGGAAAAAAGCAGGTCTCAGAGAAGGCTTGCTCGACAGACTTATGCTTGACGAGGACAGGATCAACGCCATTGCAGACGGCGTTGAGGAGGTTGCCGCTCTTCCCGACCCGTGCGGAATTGTTCTTGACGAAGTAAAAAGACCTAACGGACTTGTGATAAAAAAAGTATCCGTTCCCATCGGGGTTATAGGAATTATTTTTGAGGCAAGACCGAATGTGACAGCAGACGCGGCTGCTCTTTGCTTAAAAAGTTCAAACGCCGTTATACTGCGCGGCGGCAAGGAAGCGATTAATTCAAATATTGCGATTGCCTCCGTTATGCGCGCGGCGATTGGTAAATGCGGATTTGACGAAAACTGTATTCAGCTTGTGACGGATACTTCAAGAAACTCGGCGAACGAGATGATGAGACTCAACGGCTATCTCGACTGCCTTATTCCGCGCGGAGGAAAAAATCTTATAAAATCCGTTCTTGAGAATGCAACCGTTCCGGTAATTGAAACAGGCTCCGGGAATTGCCATATTTATGTTGATTGCAATGCTGATATTGATATGGCGGCAAAAATAATATTCAACGCGAAAACGCAGCGCATAGGAGTTTGCAACGCCTGTGAAAGTCTTGTAATAAACGCTGCGATACTAGACAGAGCACTCCCGAAAATTAAAGAACTGCTCGATAAAAAAAATGTTGAAATCCGCGCAGACGAGCGCGCAATGCAGGTATGTGACGGACTTGTTCCCGCAACAGAGGAGGACTTTTCAACCGAGTATCTTGATTATATTATTAGCGTTAAAACCGTTGATACTCTTGATGAGGCAATAAAGCATATAAATAAAAATTCAACGCGCCACAGCGAGGCAATTATAACTTCCGACGCCTCACACGCAGAGGAATTTATGCGCCGTATCGATTCCTCCTCCGTTTACGTGAACGCTTCAACGAGGTTTACCGACGGCGGAGAGTTCGGACTCGGTGCTGAAATAGGGATTTCAACGCAGAAACTCCACGCAAGAGGACCTATGGGACTGCGTGAGCTCACAACTACGAAATATAAAATTTACGGAAACGGACAGATAAGATAAATTTAATTAAGGATTTATAAATAAATGGATAAGTATAAAAAGCTTGCCTCAAACACGATTATTTTTGCTATCGGAACATTTTCATCAAAGTTGCTTTCTTTGGTGCTGACATTCTTTTATACCCGTGTTATGAACACCGGCTCGTTTGGCGGAGCAACGCTGATTCAAAATGCGGTCAATATTCTTGTGCCGATTGTAACGCTCGCGGTAAATTCGGCCGCACTGCGATTTTCGCTTGATAAGAACAGCAATAAAAAGGAAGTATTTACAACAGGGGTTGCAACAACGTTTATCGGATTTGCCGTTTTCTGCGCTTTTGTTCCTGTTGTCAGGGGAATAGTAATAAATGATTTTAATATGGGGCAGTACGCAATACTGCTTTACCTTATGCTTCTCGGTTCGTCGCTTCGCCAGCTTTGCCAGCAGTTTGTCAGAGGTTCGGGTCATGTTAAGCTGTATGCTGTTGACGGCGTTGTTGCGACGGCTACATCTGCCGGGTTTACGTTTCTGTATCTCGGAGAATTCAAGTGGGGAATATACGGTTATATTCTTGCGATTTTCACAAGCGATATGCTTTCCGTTTTATTTATGTTTGTATGCGCGAAGCTATGGAATTGTCTTGATTTCAGACACGGACTTAAAAAGAATACGGTTGTTCCTATGCTGAAATACTGTATTCCGCTTATTCCGACGGTCATTTTGTGGTGGATCATAAACGTTTCCGACCAGTATATGGTCACCTATTTTATCAATGTCGGAGAAAGCGGACTTTACAGTGCGGCATATAAAATACCTAATTTTGTTATAATATTTTCATCTATATTCATTGACGCGTGGCAGCTTTCGGCTGTCGATGAATATGAAAACGAGCACAGAGCGCGTTTCTTTACAAACGTTTTTATGGTCTACAGTGGCGCTCTGATGGCGATAGGCTCACTGCTTATTTTGCTGTGCAGAATAATAACCGATTTGTATCTCGGAGAAGAATATTATTCTTCGTGGCACTACGTGCCGATTCTCGTTATCGCAACAACGTTTTCCTGTCTTGTTAATTTCTTTGCTTCCGTTTATATGGCGGAAAAAAAGAGTATGCGCTCAATGCTTACCGCAGGCTGCGGAGCTATAGTGAATATTACCCTTAATTTGATTCTGATACCGAAAATAGGTTCTTACGGCGCTGCAATTGCAACGGCAGTTTCATTTGTTGCTGTGTTCATTATAAGGGTTATCGATACCAGAAAATTTGTTAAGGTTAAAATAAATTATATGAAACTTCTGCTTTCCGCCGCATTATTGGCAGGAATGGCGGTTATAATGATATTTGAAGCAGGCGGAAAATGGCAAAGCTTCGTTCTATCCGTTCTTTTTGCGGCGGTTGTAACGGCGGTGAATTTCCGCTCCGTAAACGATATTGTTCATCTTCTTCTTGATAAATTTGTTAAAAAGAAAGGCAAAAGAACATAGAATAATATGATGTTACTATTGAATATTGGCAAATTTTAGTGTATAATTAACAAACACTTAAAGTTTTTCAGCTTTATTTATTCGCATTTTTGGAGGTTTTGCATATGAAATCAAGCCTTTCGGTTACACAGGCAAAAAAATTGATAACCGACAAATTAAGTCACTTCTTCGGCGTGTCGCCTGATTCTGCTTCAATAGAGCAGTTCTATAAGGCGGTAGCAATGATCGTTCGTGATGAATTGTCTGTTATGAACGGCGAATTCCGACACGCTGCCGAAAAGCAGGAAAGCAAAAGAGTTTACTATCTATGTATGGAATTTTTAATGGGGCGCTCGCTTAAAAACAATCTTTACAATCTTGGGCAGACAGATGTTTTCGAGAACGCCCTGAAAAGCTTTGACATAAGTCTTGAAAGGCTTTATTCCCAAGAACCTGACGCGGGTCTCGGCAACGGAGGACTTGGCAGACTTGCTGCCTGTTATCTTGACGGGCTGGCAACAAATGAAATACTTTCAATGGGTTATTCCATTCGTTACGAAGCAGGTATTTTCAGACAAAGACTTGTTGACGGCTGGCAGACCGAACTGCCGGATTTCTGGCTTCCCGGAGGAGAGGTTTGGCTTGTACCGCGTGAGGAAAGATCCGTTCAGATTAATTTTGAAGGTTGGGTAGACGATAGCTGGGACGGTGATTATCATCATGTTGAAATGCGTGACTGCAACACCGTTACGGCTATTCCTTATGATATGTATGTTTCGGGTAAGGGAAGAGGCGTTTCGCGCCTGCGTCTCTGGGCTTCCCGCAAGCCCGAGCTTGATATGAGCCTTTTCAATCAGGGTTCGTTTATCAAGGCTATGGAGCAGTCCGCGATGGCTGAGGCAATCTCAAAGGTTCTTTATCCCGCCGACAATTCACCTGAGGGAAAATCACTTCGTCTCCGTCAGCAGTATTTTCTTGTTTCGGCATCGGTTCAGGATATAATCCGCCGCCATCTTGCCGCCTACGGGACACTCGACAATCTTCCCGACAAGGTAGCCATTCATATTAACGATACACATCCGACAATGGCAATACCCGAGCTTATGAGAATTATTCTCGACGAGTGCGGCTATGATTGGGACAGTGCTTGGAATCTTGTCGTCAAAACCGTTGCCTACACGAACCACACGGTAATGAAAGAGGCTCTTGAGTGCTGGAGCGAAGAACTTTACAGGCGGCTGCTTCCGAGAATCTATCAGATTACCAAGGAAATTGACAATCGTTTCAGAGCCTATGTATGGGGAGCGACACACGACGCCGACAAGGTTGAGCGTATGGCGATTGTTTCCGGCGGAGTGGTGCGTATGGCAAATCTCTGCGTGGCAGGCTCTTATTCCGTAAACGGAGTATCCGCTCTTCATTCCGAAATACTTAAGGATACCGTGTTCAATGATTTCTACACGATAATGCCGGAAAAATTCGGAAACGTGACAAACGGAATTGCATTCAGAAGATGGCTCTGTCAGGCAAATCCGCTGCTTACTTCGTATATAACCGAACTTATCGGAGACGCCTTTATCACAAAGAGTGATGAACTGCTCAGACTGCGCGAATTCAAAGATGACAGCAGTGTGCTGGATCGTCTTATGACGATTAAGCATGAGAACAAGATAAGATTTGCCGCTGAGGTAAAGAAGAAAAACGGAATTGAGATTAATCCCGATTCGATATTTGACGTTCAGGTTAAAAGACTTCACGAATACAAGCGCCAGAGTCTGAATATTCTTAATATAATAGCACAGTATCAGATGCTTAAGGCAAATCCCAATGCCGACTTTATGCCGAGAACGTATATTTTCGCTTCAAAGGCGGCTCCCGGATATTTTATGGCAAAGAAAACAATAGAGCTTATTGATTCCCTCTCAAAGCTTATCAACAATGACCGTGACGTCAACGATAAAATCAAGGTCGTATTTATGGAGGAATACAATGTAAGCCTTGCGGAGCTTCTTATGCCTGCGGCAGATATTTCCGAACAGATTTCACTTGCGGGAACCGAGGCGTCGGGTACGGGTAATATGAAGCTGATGCTCAACGGTGCCGTAACGCTCGGAACGCTTGACGGTGCAAATGTTGAAATTGCCGAGGCCGTCGGCGACGATAATATTTTCCTGTTCGGTCTTAAAACGCCTGAGGTTCAGCAGCTGCAGCGCGACGGCTACTATCCGATGAACTATATTAACAACAATCCCACGCTCAAGGGCGTTATTGATTTTATAAACAGGGGCGTGAACGGCAAATCATTTGGTGAAATTTCTTCAAGCCTTATGAATGTTGACCCGTATATGGCTCTTGCGGATTTTGCCGATTACCAGAACGCGCAAGCACTGTCGGCAAAGGTATACGGCGACAGAGAGGCGTTTGCAAAAATGTCCCTGATGAACATAAGCGGCGCGGGAATATTCAGCGCCGACCGTTCAATAAAGGAATATGCGGAGAACATCTGGCACGCAAAGCCGGTTGAATTCAAAAATGAGAAGTCTTCTTCCCTCAAGACGTCGTTCGCGGGTACGGCTTCGTCAAAGAAAACAGTTTCTAAAAAGGAAAAAACAGCAAAAAAATAAATAATAAATAATTCCAAAAGGGCGGATTGCCTGACTGTAATCCGCCCTTTTTTCAATGATTATGCAGATATTTAATTCAAGGAAAACTGAATATAAATCTAAAATATCCGCAATCGCGACTGATGAAAAGGTCAAGCTGCGCATAATTGTGCCTCGATCAATTTCGTGTTCAGGGGCAAGTCTTGCAGTCCGAAAGGACGGTGAGGATACGGTTTGCTACGGTATGTTCTGGGCAGGAATGTGCGGCGAATATGATGAATATTGGGAACTGCATTTTTCCGCAGATACGCCCGGTCTTTATTTCTATTATTTCGAGCTGGATACGCCATGGGGAAAGTCCTATATTAAAAATATAGGAAAAGGCTGCGGAGATTTAACAGCCAACGGCGGAGAATTTCAGCAGACGGTCTATGATAAAAACTTCAGAACACCGGATTTCCTCAAGGGCGGAATAATATATCAGATTTTTCCCGACAGATTTTATAACAGCCACAGTTTAAAAAAGAACGTCAGAGAAAGCAGAATAATGCGCAAATGGGGAGATGAACCGTTCTGGAACGAAAGTCAGATGCGCGGTATCTGGAACAATGATTATTTCGGCGGCGATTTAAAGGGAATAGAGCGGAAACTCAGCTACCTTTCTTCCCTTGGGATAAGCTGTATTTATCTTAATCCCATTTTTGAGGCGAATTCTAATCACAGATACGATACTGCCGATTTTGAGAAAATAGATCCGCTCCTTGGCACGGAAGATGATTTGAAACACCTTTGCAGGAAAGCAAAGGAAATGGGAATATCAATACTTCTGGACGGTGTTTTCAGCCACACCGGCTGTGATTCAAAATATTTTAATATGTACGGTAATTACGATAGCGTGGGAGCATACAACAGCAAATCAAGCCCGTATTATGAATGGTACAAATTTACACATTATCCCAATCAATATCAAAGCTGGTGGGGGATAAGTCTCCTGCCCGAGGTTTCTGAGGAAAACGAAGTCTACCGTCAGTTTATTTGCGGTGAGAACGGAGTGCTTCGCAAATGGCTTCGCTGCGGAATAAGCGGCTGGCGGCTTGACGTTGCCGACGAACTGCCCGATGTTTTTCTTGATGATCTCAGAAAAGCGGTTAAAGCCGAGAATCCCGATGCCGTTATTATCGGCGAGGTCTGGGAGGACGCCACAAATAAATTTGCTTACGGAAAAAGAAGAAAGTATCTTTTGGGTGAAGAACTTGATTCGGTAATGAATTATCCTTTTGCAAACGCAATTCTGGATTTTGTGCGCTACGGAGGCGCTGACGCCTTTTTTGACAGCGTAATGTCCATTGTGGAAAATTATCCGCCCTGTGTGCTTCATGTGCTTATGAATCATATCGGAACACACGATACCGAAAGGGCAATCACCCGTCTTGCTGGAGTGTCTGCGGAAGGGCACGGCAGGCACTGGCAGCATTTGAACAACACTCTTTCCGACGAGGATTATCTGCACGGTGTAGAAATGCTTAAAATGGCAAGTCTTATACAGTATACGCTGCCCGGTGTCCCGAGTGTTTATTACGGAGACGAGGTGGGTATGCAGGGAATGAAAGACCCTTTTAACCGCGCGTGTTTTCCGTGGGACAACATCAATGAGGATTTGCTGAAGTGGTATAAACGCCTCGGTCAGCTTCGCCACGGCTGCAAGGCTTTTGAACAGGGAGAATTCGTGCCTGTATATTCGGAACGCAATGTGCTTGCATACGAAAGGGTATCCTCTGAAAATCAGGTGCTTGTTGCCGTCAATAATTCAGAGGTGTCGAAGAAGGTTCCAGTAGGTGAAAAGTGGGACAGTTCGTATAATTTCTTTGAATATACTTGTTCAAACGGAATGGTTCATCTTGAACCGCATTCATTTGCGCTGCTGATAAAGTAAAATCAATAGCAAAGACCTGCTGTGTCTGAGCAGCAGGTCTTGTTGTTTAAAAGAAATGATTCGCGGCGAAGGCGAAAAAGAATTAGAAATTTTTGCATATTTAATGTATACAATTTAAAATTATTATGCTATACTATGGTGTATATTAAAATGGATTGGTATATTTATTTGTATGTTTGACTGAAAGGAAATAGATTTATGGCATACAGAACACATAATTGCAATGAACTGACGTTTGAGAATCTCGGGCAGCGTGTATCGCTTGCCGGCTGGGTGGACACGGTGCGTGACCATGGCGGCGTTGCGTTTATTGATTTGCGCGATGAATACGGCGTAACACAGGTCGTTGTAAACGACGGCACGCTGATTGATCATCTGAGAAAAGAAAGCGTTATTTCCGTTGAAGGCACTGTCGTTAAAAGAGACGAGGAAACCGTAAATAAAAAAATCGCAACCGGAGAACTTGAGGTGAGGGTCGAAAAATTAACGGTTTTGAGCGCGTGTACCGAAAACCTGCCCTTTGAGATTTCCGATTCAAAAGAAACACGCGAGGAGGTTCGTCTGACCTACCGTTTTCTTGATTTGAGAAACAAGCTTGTTCATGATAATATTCTTTTCAGAACAAAAGTTATTGCTTTTCTGAGGAATAAAATGACGGAACTTGGTTTTACCGAGATCACGACCCCGATTTTAACCTGTTCATCTCCAGAGGGCGCAAGAGATTACATTATTCCGAGCCGCAAGCACGAGGGCAAATTTTATGCCTTGCCGCAGGCACCGCAGCAGTTCAAACAGCTTCTTATGGTTTCGGGTTTTGACAGGTATTTTCAGATTGCTCCCTGTTTTCGTGATGAGGATGCAAGAGCCGACCGTTCTCCCGGCGAGTTTTATCAGCTTGATTTTGAAATGGCGTTTGCAACGCAGGAGGATGTCTTTGCGGTAGGCGAAAAGGTACTTTATGATACGTTTGCCGAATTCGGCGGCGGAAAAAAGGTTAGCCCCGCTCCATTCAGGCGGATTCCTTTTGAGGAGGCTATGCTCAGATACGGAACTGATAAGCCCGATCTCAGAAATCCTCTTATCATTGAGGACTTGACCGACTTTTTCTCAAAAGTTGATTTTAAGGCGTTTAAGGGCAGACCGACGCGAGGTATAGTCGTTCCGAACGGCGCTAAACAAAGTAAGGGTTGGTTTGAAAAAATCACGCAGTTCGCTTTTGACATCGGTATGAAGGGACTCGGCTATATCACTGTTCTTGACGATGGTTCCTATAAAGGTCCTATTGATAAATTCCTTTCGCCTGAGCAGAGAACCGAACTGAAAGAAATGCTTGGACTTAAAACCGATGACACGCTCTTCTTTATCTGTGACACGCCTAAGCGTGTGAATGATTTTGCAGGTCAGATAAGAACGGAGCTTGCAAATCGTCTTGATCTTATTGATAAAGACAGATTTGAACTTTGCTATATAACCGATTTCCCGATGTTTGAAAAGGATGAAAACGGAAATCTCGCGTTTACGCATAATCCTTTTTCAATGCCGCAAGGCGAAATGGATGCTCTGCTTAATGAAGATCCGCTTAAAATCAAGGCGTATCAGTATGATATTGTCTGCAACGGTGTTGAGCTTTCGTCGGGCGCCGTGCGCAACCACCGTCCCGACGTTATGGTAAAGGCGTTTGAAATGGCGGGCTATGACGAGGAAACCGTCAAAGAAAAATTCGGAGCGCTTTATAATGCCTTCCATTACGGAGCGCCTCCCCATGCCGGTATGGCCCCCGGTATAGACAGAATGATAATGCTTCTCCTTGGAGAGGAAAACATTCGTGAGGTTATCGCTTTTCCGATGAACTCCAATGCTCAGGATATGCTTATCGGCTCTCCGAGCGAGGTTACTGAAATGCAGCTTCGTGAAACGCACATAAAGCTGCGCAGACCTGTTCCCGAAAAATAATCATTAAATTTTAAATTGGAGGAATAAGAGATGCAGATTACTCCTGATTTAATTAAATATCTTGAATCTCTTGCAAGAATCACGCTTACCGAGGACGAGGAAAAAAAGGTTGGCGGAGAATTGCAGGATATTCTTTCTTATATTGATATGCTTAACGAACTGGATACTGACGGCGTTGAAGCGATGAGCCACTGTTTTCCGCTTACGAATGTGCTTCGAAGCGACACTGTAAAAGCGTCAATGTCTCCCGACGAAATCGTTGCAAACGCTCCCGAAAGTCAGGACGGGGCATTTGTTGTTCCGAAAACGGTAGAATAAGGGGGCAGTGCAAATGAAAATCAATGAAATGACAGCCCTTGAGCTAGCAAAAAAAATCAAAGCGGGAGAAATTTCCTGCAAAGAAGCGGTTGAGGCTGTTTCGGACGCAATAGAAGAAAAGGACAGCGTATTGAACTGCTATGTTCATTTTGACAGAGAAAGCACTCTTGAAAGCGCGGAAAAGGTGCAGAAAATGATTGACTGCGGCGAGGCGATTTCCCCGCTTGCAGGCGTGCCTGCGGCAATAAAGGACAACATCTGCACAAAGGGTGAAACAACCTCCTGCGCCTCTAAAATACTTTATAATTTCAAGCCTCCGTATAATGCGACCGTTATCAATAAAATGGAAGCTGCCGGAATTATTCCCTGCGGCAAAGTAAATATGGATGAGTTCGCTATGGGCTCAACAACGGAAACTTCGTACTACGGAGCAACAAAGAATCCGTGGAATACGGAAAAAGTACCGGGCGGTTCTTCGGGCGGAGCGGCTGCCGCTATCGCCGCGGATGAAGCCATAATTGCTCTCGGCTCGGATACGGGCGGCTCTATTCGTCAGCCATGTTCTTTCTGTGGTGTAACGGGTCTCAAGCCGACCTACGGAGCGGTATCGCGTTACGGACTTATTGCCTATGCTTCATCTCTTGACCAAATCGGTCCTATAGGCAAAAACGCTCTTGATGTCGCCGCAATGTTCAGTGCAATATGCGGAAAGGACGAAAAAGACGCTACTTCAATGACAGGCGCTCCTTTTGCGCTTAATGATATTGAAAATGCAAAGGATTTAAAGGGCAAAAAGATAGGGATTCCTTCCGATTATTTTGGTGAAGGAATAAATGAAGAAGTTGCAGGAAGTGTTCTTAAGGCTGCAAAAACTCTCGGTGAGCTGGGCGCCGAAGTCGAGGAATTTTCAATGCCGATCGTTAAATATGCAATCCCCACGTATTATATTATCGCCTGCGCGGAGGCTTGTTCAAATCTTTCAAGGTTTGACGGTATTAAGTACGGCTATAAATCTCCCGACGCTGAAAATCTCAGAGACGTTTATTTCAAATCACGTTCCGAGGGCTTCGGAATGGAGGTAAAGAAGCGGATAATGCTTGGAAATTTCGTGCTTTCAAGCGGCTATTTTGACGCTTACTATAAAAAAGCACTTCAGGCAAAAGGTCTTATCGTTAAAGCATTCAACGAGGCTTTTGAAAAATATGATTTTCTTCTCGGTCCTGTTGCTCCCGAAACGGCTCTTAAAATCGGCGAGGGTCTCAGCGATCCGCTTGCTATGTATCTCGGCGATATATATACAGTTATGATTAACATTGCAGGTCTGCCGTCACTTGCCCTGCCATGTGGCTTCGACAGTGGAAATATGCCGGTCGGAATGCAGCTCATCGGAAGACCGTTTGACGAAAAAACGATACTTTCTGCCGGTAACGCTTACCAGTCTGTAACCGATTGGCATAAGCGTAAGCCGAGTATGATTTAAGGAGGCGGAAAATATGGAGTATTCAACAGTGTGCGGCCTTGAGGTGCATACGGAGCTTGCAACAAAGACGAAAATTTTCTGCTCCTGTTCAACTGAATTCGGAGGAGAGCCAAACACTCACGTCTGTGAAATCTGTTCGGGTATGCCCGGTACGCTTCCCGTTTTGAATGAAAAGGTACTCGAATTTGCGGTGAAAACAGGTATTGCCACAAATTGTGAGATAACGATGTATAATAAATTTGACAGAAAAAATTACTTTTATCCCGATTTGCCCAAGGCTTATCAGATAAGCCAGCTTTATCTTCCGATTTGCCGAAACGGCTATATAGAAATCAACGACAGTATCAACGGCGGCAAAAAAAAGGTAAGAATTCACGAAATTCATATGGAAGAAGACGCAGGTAAACTCATTCACGATGAATGGTCGGACTGCACGCTTGTAAACTACAATCGCTGCGGCGTTCCGCTTCTTGAAATAGTTTCAGAGCCTGATATTGCTTCTGCAGACGAGGCAGTTGAATATGTTGAAAAGCTGCGCGCAATTCTTCAGTTCTGCGGCGTTTCCGACTGCAAAATGCAGGAGGGTTCTCTTCGTGCCGATGTAAATGTTTCGGTTATGGAAAAGGGTTCCGCTGAGTTCGGCACAAGAACGGAAATGAAAAATATCAATTCCTTCAGGGCAATCCATAATGCGATTGTAAGTGAGTCACAGCGGCAGACGGAACTTATCGAAAGCGGTGAAAAAGTTGTGCAGGAGACGCGGCGCTGGGACGATTCAAAGGGAACATCCTATGCGATGAGAAGCAAAGAGGACGCTCAGGATTATAAATATTTTCCCGATCCCGACTTGCCGCCTGTTCAGCTTTCCGATGAATATGTCGAATCTGTCAGGAAGTCGCTGCCGGAGCTTCCTGAAGCCAAAAAGAAACGCTATATGTCGCAGTTCGGGCTTTCGGAATACGATACGTCTATGATATGCTCATCGGTCGCATATGTAAAGCTGTTTGAGCGAACTGTCGAAATTACAAACAGTCCCAAGGACAGTGCAAACTGGATTATGGGAGAGCTTATGAAAATGCTTAACGACAGCCAGACGCTTCCCGAAAATATGTCGTTCCGCGCGGATTCTCTCGGCGAAATTATAAACCTCCTCAACGGAAACAAAATCAGCCGCGATTCGGCAAAAAAAGTATTCAAGGCAGTTTTTGAAGATGATGTTATTCCTGAAGAATACGTGAAGGAAAACAATATGGAGATGGTATCCGATATAGGGGCTATAAAATCTGTTATAGAAGAAGTCCTTGCGGGCAATCAAAAGGCTGTTGATGAATATAAAGGCGGCAAGGAAGCTTCGTTTAAATTCCTTATAGGTCAGTCAATGCGTGCACTGAAAGGAAAAGCTCCTGCATCGGAGGTTACACGAATATTAAAAGAAATTTTAGGATAGACGATATTTTATGAAAAGTATCACAAAAAATAACGGCAGCAGATATGTTTATCTTGATTTTATAAAAATAATTGCGGCGATAATGGTTGTTTTCTATCATTTCCGCTCAACCGATTTAGGCTCATTCATAAACGGTCAGTATGTAATCACGTTTGACAGAGTGTTTACGAATATATCTGCCGCCTGTGTGCCGCTGTTTTTTATGGTAAACGGCGCGTTGGTGCTTAATAAAGACTATTCAATCGAAAAAATATACTATAAAGCCGCAAAAATCGCATTGCTTCTTTTTGTATGGAGCGTTGTTGATTTTCCCGCTTGGTTTTTTAAAACGCTGATAGTTCTTTATCTTTTGTATCCCATATTCAAGAAGATATACAGAAACAAAGCGCTTAGCACGATACTGATGACAGCAGTGTTTGTTTTTCCGTTTCTATATAATCTGGGAATGACCGTTTTTGCTTATGCAGGAAGCGAATTCAGCATTCATATTTTAAGCTATGAAATATCTTTGGCGTCACTTCCGTTGAAAACCGGCGCAAAAACAATGTATTCAATACTGTATTTCTTTCTGGGAGGGTATCTTTTTAAAAGCGATGTGAACCAAATTGATATTCATTCCCCCAAAAAAGTTTTGAAGTACGTTGCACTGCCTCTGTTTACTGCCGCTTCTGGTTTGGTTATTCTGACGTTTGACGGAATAATCTGCGCGAATTATTCACAGGAACTTCAGGATACCGTTAATGGCTATTTTCCTACAATCGGCGCGCTTCTGCTTACAGTGGGAATTTTCAGACTCTGCCAATTATGCGAATGGATCAGAAGCGACAAAATTAAGCATATCATTCATTTCTTCGGCTCAAAAGTTTTGTGCGTTTACTTATTGCATCTCAGCATCCTGCAGATTTTCTTTACGTATATTTTTACAGGCAAAACTTTTCCCGCTGTTTTCATACTTTTTGTCAGTATATCGGTTTTTGTTGTGTGCTGCTTTATCTCCTGTGTTTTGGAAAAAATACCGCTAATAAAAGAATTAATAAAGATATAAATCAGATTTTATATAGCTGTTCCGCATTTTTACGGAACAGCTTTTCTCTTTCGCTGTTGTTTATTCTGAGCCGCATAGCAAGTTCTATATGTTGTTTTTGGCTGCAACAGGCATAGTCTGAGCCGAAAATAAATCTGTCGGGCATACGGTGTATTGCTTTTTCAAGTATCGGTGTTATTTCCTTGCTTTTTGATAAATCATCAAAGACAGAGGATATGTCGAAATATACGTTTCCATATTTATTTAATTCCGAAAAGCATTCCGGCAATCTCGGATAACAGCAATGACAGCATACAAATTTTATATCGGAATGTTTTTCCGCCGCTGATTTTATTATTCGCGCGCTGCTGTATTGAGCGTTGTCCCATCCTGAGTGGAAAAGCACAGGCACATCGTAAGCCTTTGCCAATTTAAAAATTTGATTCAGGCGCGGGTCTGTCAGATAATACTTTTCGTGTCCCGTATATAGCTTTATACCGATGATTTTACGATTTTTAAAATATTTTTTTGTCAGAGCAAGCTGATTTTCATAAGGGTTTAAAGGACTTATTCCGGAAATTACATAAATGTTGTCGTTCCTTTTAAACAGCTCCGCGCAGTCAGATGCCGTGCCGATATTGCTTTTTTCTTCCGAATCCGAAATAACAATTCCCTTTTTTACTCCGTTCCTTTTTAACTCATTCAGCAGTATTATCTTTTTTACTGTAAAGGATTTCGTTTTTGACGGTAAATGAATGTGGGCGTCTATAATATACATAAACACTTTCTCTCCTTAATAAATCTTCAGGATAAAAAATACCGCAGATTACTCTGCGGCATTAGTTTTTTAAAGGCAGAGTGAAAAATCTTTAAACGGCGAACAAAGACCGCAAGCAGTCTTTATTGGCTGTTAAGCTGATTTTTCGCTCTTTCCGAATATATAAATTTAATTTATATATCGGCAAAATCACTTCCTTTGATTTTTTATCCTTACAATTTTTATAATACAGAATTAAAATAGTTCTGTCAAGCAGTCAAATAAATAATAATCATCAAAACGATGGCAACAATAATTGCGAGGTGTTATTATATGAACATAAACGGCAGAACAATTTTTTTTGATAATCCGCCTGTTATTACAGGATCGGCCGGAGTTTGCGGCAAAAAAGAGGGAGAAGGACCACTTGCTGAGGATTTCGACGCAATTTTTGAAGATACAACAATGGGGCAACAGTCTTATGAACTTGCGGAATCCGCAATGCTTCACGATGCAATAATTCGCGCAATGACCAACGCGCAGATAAGTCCCGCGGATGTAAACTTTATTCTGAGCGGAGATTTGCTCGACCAGTGTATGGGCAGCGCGTTTGCTATCAAGGATTTGGAAATACCGTCAATAGGACTTTACGGTGCGTGTTCAACGATGGCTTTATCTCTGAGTGTAGGTGCGATGCTGGTCGATGGTGGAGCAGATTGCGTTGTGGCAGGTACTTCAAGCCATTTCTGTTCGTCTGAGCGGCAATTCCGTTTCCCGCTTGAATACGGCGGACAAAGACCGCCGAGCGCGCAATGGACCGTAACGGGAGCAGGATCAGCAGTTATTCAATCTCAGGGAGACGGTATTAAAATAAAGGCAGTGTCGATCGGCACAATTTGCGACCTTGGTATCACCGATGCAAATAATATGGGTGCCGCCATGGCACCGGCTATTGCTATAATTAGACCATAAGGTGTTTCAGACTTTGATAAATGGCGATAACCACGCCAAAAAATTTAGGAATAACTTATGATTATAGTGGTGTTTGAAAATCTAATATCGTTTCTATATTCAGCGCTATATAAAATTATTGCCGGCATCGAGCCAACAATAATTTTGGCGTTTTCTGTTTTTCGCGATAAAGCAGTACCTATGTACAGCAATTATCGCAAGAAAACAGAATTCTCATCCATTTCTCAAAGCCTGTGTTTATATCTTATGGCGATACGCATTTTCCACACAAAATTTATTCTGAGGAGGTATGATAATTTTAAAAGCGCAAAACAATAAGAGTTTGCCAATTGATTAGTCATAATCAATTGGCAGCTTTTTTTTGATGTATTGTAAAATGTATTTTCCGCAAAGTTAAAAATAAGATAATAAAAGAATGTCTTTCTTCATTTGAGCGGCAGACTGGTATCTTTTCGAAATCTGCGTAGATGTTGCTTTGCCGATGATTCTGCTGATTATGCCTTTCGGAATTGCAACAGCAGGGTGTTCCCCGGTAAGCATTATATTAAGCAATACCCCGAGTGAATAAATATCGGTTGTTTTATTTGATTGCGTAATTCCATATTGTTCCGGAGCGGCATATCCCAAAGTGCCCAAATTTTCAGTGTCGCTTTCATCATTGCTGCTTATTTTTCTCGCAATGGAAAAATCAATTAAAACAGCTGTATTGTTTTTGGTTATAATAACATTTCCCGGCTTTATATCTCTGTGAACTATACCTTTCTTGTGTAGAGCTATAATCGCATTGCATATATCTAATGTATATTTTAACGCTGTATTTCTGTTTAAGTTACCTTTTTGCAGTAAGTCAAAAAGATTTGTACCCTCAACATAGTCTTCAAGAATAATCAAGCTGTTTTCATCATTGCATACTTCCAAAACATTAACAAGATTATCGTTTTCAACATCCATTAATGTTTTGAAAACACAATCGTTTCTGTTTGAAGAAACGCGCTCTATAATTTTTTTACCGGTTTCCTTATGCTCAAAAACATATATTTTGCTTTTGTCGGTTTCTTTTACTGTTATTGTTTTGTTAAAATTGATTTTCAGTTTTTCCTCAATATATAATTTTAAATCATTGTCGCTGTTGCTCATTTTAAAACTTCCTCATTGAATTTTATTAGCTGTTCGTTGCACTGTGCTATTGTTAGGCAGTTGTTGATAGCAAAAATAATAATGCTGTCTCTTCTTACTCTGGGGTAAAGCAGAGCTTTATCGGAAAGACGCAACGCTTGCTGGCATTCGTCAAGTGTTAAATTCATAGTGAGTACAAGGCGTATAATTTTATCTCTTGCGGGAATTTTTCTGCCGTTGATTATGTCATAGAAAAAACTGTAATTAAAATCAGATTTGTTGATTATATTTGATTTTGATTTTCCTGATTTTTCACACATACTTTTCCAAAAATCGCCTAATGTATGATTTACAAAAGATGATGTATTACTGTTTATATAATCATCTATTTTACAGTTTTTTTGAAGTTCTTTAAATAAATCGTTAGTTTCTTTTTTCATACTCTCTCTTGTTAACAAATTATGATATTGCCTTAATTAATTTACATTTCTGGTTTCTACTTCTCTTGTATCTGAACTGCTTACGGGTATAGTACTCCATTCAGACCAATCACTCCATTTATAAAAGTGATATGTCGTAATCTGTTTTCTGTCTCTATATCGATATTCCTTTCTTGAAGGTTGACCTATGCCACCTTCTCCATCTAAGTAACCATCTTTTTCAAACCACCAACGATCTCCGTTAATAGTCACATAATATTTATCCGGAACTGTAGGCAATGTCCCTTTGCTCATTGAGTTACCCTTTGTTGTGTACCATAATTCTTGATACTCAAAATATTCAGATGTTTTACAATTATCGCATGGAGTGCGATAAGGATCTCTGTTTCCGCATTTAGTACATTTGAATGCACAATATCGATATGTTGTTCGTGATTCTACCTGCCTTGAGTCACTCGAAGAAAAGCTATCTAAAGACCAATTGCTCCATGAACCATAGTCACTCCAAGCATACGTTGTATCATAAAGCTTCCACCCATTCATGCTATTGTTAGAACTTGTTGTAAAGGATTTATCCCGATACCTATACTGGATTATTGTTGTTTTGCCAGTCGTATCTTCGGAGGTTGGCTCACTTGTGCTTGGCATAGTGGGTTGTGTTTCGGTTATATTTGTGGTCTTTTCTGTTGTTTTATCAGATTTCTTTGCTTCGGTAGTACCGTCCGTTTTTTCAGTGACAACGGTACCGTCTGGTTTTTTTGTAGAAACCGTTCCGTCGGCCTCTTCGGTAATAATTGTTCCATCTGCCGTTTTTGTTTCAACACTTCCGTCATCAAATTCCTTAATAACAGAACCATCCTCTTGGGTTACTGTTGAAACCACGCTCTTTTGCGGCTTTGAAGACGCAGAAAAATTATTTTTACCGCTAACATAAAACCCGCCTGCAATGATTGAAATTATTATGAACAGAATTATCGCAATTACGGCAAATTTCTTCTTTCTGCTCTGAAAAGTGAACTTTGATTTAAAAAAAGAAATAGGGTTCAAATGATTGCTTTTCTTGTTCGCTACAGCTATGTTGTTACATTTGGTTAGGCAACACAAGCAAAAATGTGCTTCCTCAGGCATTTCTGCTCCGCAGTTTTTGCAATTTTTTGTCAATTAACAATCCTTCTTTTCAGTCGTATAAATATATTTTATTACAATGAATCAGAAAAAACAAGTAAGTGAGCAATAAAAAAATTTTGAGCATATATGCTGTTGGCGTATAGAAATCAAAAATTTAGTTTGTGTATAATATTTGTAGAATTTTACTGTTATGAAGGAGTCTTTTTTATGAAGAAAGTTTTGAGCTTATTGCTGTCCGTTGCGATGCTTTTAAGTATTACCGCAGGTTTTGATTTTTCCGCTTATGCCGACGATGTTTATACAGACGGCGATTTTCAATTTATCATTCTTGAAAAAGGTTTTTATTACGACAAAACATTTCATTACGACGGCAAAGCGGAAATCATCGGCTATACAGGTTCCGAGACAGATATAACAATACCGTTAAGGGTTTCATTGAATTATCAAACTTATGCCGTAACTTCAATAAGCAATAGGGCATTTGCTGAGTGTGAAAATTTAACAAGCGTAACCATACCGGAAAGCGTAACCAATATAGGTGATTATTCATTTTATAATTGTGTAAACTTAACAAGCGTAACCATACCGGAAAGTGTTACCAATATAGGCGATTATTCATTTTTTGGTTGTGAAAATTTAACGAATGTAACAATACCGGCAGCATCAATAGGTGATTCAGCATTTATGTCATGCCACAGTTTAGCAGATGTAACAATACTGGAAGGTGTAGAATCAATAGGCAGTCTTGCATTTTTTGATTGCTTAAGTTTAACAGAAATAATACTACCGGTAAGTGTAGTATCTATCGCTGAATTTGCATTTGCTCATTGCGAAAACCTGACCGGCATATATATTGCAAATAGGG
Source organism: uncultured Clostridia bacterium (assembly GCA_947585615.1). GTDB lineage: Bacteria > Bacillota > Clostridia > Oscillospirales > Acutalibacteraceae > Eubacterium_R. The sequence continues at coordinate 5,445 of CANPXD010000006.1, read as the reverse complement.
AGTGCAATATAGCTGATGATATTAACACAATAGCAGATACGGCAACAATATACGGATACGCAAATTCAACTGCGCAGGAATACGCTCAAAAGTATGACCGTACATTTTCTGAAATTGATGATGCCGTTTATGGTTTTGAATACAGAAAACTTGACGATGAAACGGCAGAAATCACAGACTATACAGGCTTTGCTTCTGATTTAATAATTCCGTCTAATATTGATGGTTATACTGTGACGGGTATAGGCGATTTTGCATTTGAAAATTGTGTATACTTAACAAGCGTAACTATACCGGATAGCGTAACCTATATGGGAAAAGTTCCGTTTGTGGATTGTTACAACTTGAAGAATATATATGTTGAAGCCAATAATCAAAATTATACTTCGCAGCACGGTGTATTGTTTAATAAAACAGCAACAGAACTTAAAGAGTACCCTATGGGGAAAGAAAAAACATCATATAGCATACCGTATGGTGTGACAAATATAGGCGCGGGTGCGTTTTATGATTGCATCGGTCTAAAATATATAGATATACCGTATGGTGTAACAACGATAGGTGAAGATGCGTTTGCATATTGTGAAAATTTAGTGAATGTAACCATACCGGAAAGCGTAACAGCAATAGGTGGAGGGGCATTTGAATATTGTGTAAACTTAATAAGTGTAACAATACCGCTAAGCGTAACGACAATAGAGGATTTTACTTTTTATAATTGCGACTATTTAACAAATATATTTATACCGTCTGGTGTAACAACTATTGGTGATTGGGCGTTTGCCGATTGTGACTTGTTGACAGGTGTAACAATACAGGAAAACGTAACAGCAATAGGGAATCAGGCTTTTTATGTGCGTTCCAATTTATCAAATATAGTGATACCGGCAAGCGTAACAACAATAGGGAATCAGGCTTTTTGTTGGTGTATCAATTTATCAAATATAGTGATATCGGAAGGTGTAACAACAATAGGTGAAGAGGCGTTTTCCTGTTGTGGAATGTTGACAAGTGTAACCATACCGGCAAGTGTAACAACAATAGGGAATCGGGCTTTTGACGGTTATATAGAAAGCATATATATTATGAATAAAAATTGCGATATATATGATGATATTAGCACAATAGCAGATATGGCAACGATTTACGGCTATAAAGGCTCAACCGCGCAGAAATACGCTGAGAAGTACGGAAGGAATTTTATACCCATTGGAAAGTATATCACAGTCCTGACGTCCGAATTGGGAAGCGTTGAAATAAACGGTGAACTTGTTTCGGGAGAATGTGTCGTTGAATATGGAAAAACCTACACGCTGAAGGCTATTCCGAAAGATTCAGCCGAATTTGTAGGCTGGTTTGTTGATGGAAAAATGATCTCGTCAGAATCCGTATGTACTTTGCCAATATATTCGTACACAGCAATCATGCCTGTTTTCAGCGAAAAAAAAAGCGAAACCTTTACGGTTGTGTTTATGGATATGTATGGAAATTGCATAGCGATTCTTAACAATGAGGCAATAAAGAATTTACAGAAGATGCCTGATCCTCCTTCATATGCAGGTCTTGTATTTAATGCATGGTCAAAGACGCTTGAAGAAATCAAGGCGCTTAAAAACTCTGCGATTGTGTATGCGTACTACAGGGCGGATGAAAATAAAGCTTATACAGTTACGGCAGAAGGCTGCAAAATAACTGTTGACGGCGAGCAATTTGAAAACAGCGCAGCAGCTCATTACAATTCTCAAGTAACTGTTGAATCGGCAGACGGCGCGTTCGCGTCATGGTCTGTAAACGGAACGGTTGCCGCTTACGGCGAATCCTATTCATTCCTTTGCGGTTCAGACGTTGTTATTGAGCTCAGCACGGCTGTTGAGAATCCGACACCGGTAGTTGTTTCCGTAAGCAAAACGGAAACGAACGGAGATTTTCGCGTTAAGTTCCTTGCAACAAGATTTGTGCCTAAAGACTATTCACTTGTTGAATCGGGATTCGTATATGGCAAGGGCATGGAAGAAGATGATCTGACTCTTACAAATGTAGGCACAGAACAGGGCACAGAAGGCGGTAAGGTTAAGATTATCAAGAACAGCAATACGGCACCCGAGGGACAGTTTGCTCTTACCTACGGCGTAGAGAAAATGAATGCACAAGCCTGCGCTCGTCCGTATATGATAGTTGAGGATAGCAAGGGAGAATCAACTCTTATTTATGGAGAAATGCTCACAAGCAGCTATCCATTTTGATAACTTTGATTTTTTATAAATAAATATGTTTATATAAGGATAAAAATCCGTCTCAAGAGCAGGAAGGATTTTTATTAAAATTAAGTTTGAGAGTGTATGCTGTTGGCGTATAGAAATTGCCAATTCAGATTATGTATAATAATAGTTGTAGAAATATATATTCTTTCTTAAGTTGTTTTTGGTAAATTTATATTTTGCGCCTATTATTAAAATTGATATTTTTTAAAGTGAGGAAAAGAGTGTGAGTGTTGAGTTTAAAAAACTGAGAGACAAAGTTTTGAAATTGAAAAAACCCGGAGAAATTGAAAAAATAATTGAATATAAAACGGCATATGCGCATTTTAGCGAAACGGCATACGATATGGGCGATGCTCCGGCATTGAACTATTTTGGCAATATAATTACATATAAAGAAATGTTAAATTTAATTGATACCGCCGCAAAAGGCTTTGCCGAACTCGGGGTTAAATACAATGATGTTGTTACAATGAGCGTGCTTTCAACACCATATGGTATTATCGCTTTTTATGCTCTTGACAAATTAGGAGCTGTAATACATATGGTAAACGGTGCCGCAGGTATAGATGAGCTGAAAAGAGAACTCAAAAATTTTAAATCAAAACTATTTGTCTGTAACGATTTGTTTTGTTCCAAAGAAGTCAGAAAAAGCGTAAAAAAAATGGGCATTGAAAAAATCATTACTATATCTCTTACTGATATGTTTTCAAAAGGTTTTAGTTCGGATAAAATACAGTATTTGATTATTGAAAAGCTAAAAGGCTTAAAAAAGAAAGATTACGACGGGAATAATATACTTGATTTCAATCGTCTTATTGAACTTGGCAAGCGAAGCAAAAAGGATATACAACCTTGTGAATATATCCCGGACAAAATGGCCGCTGTCGCATATACAAGCGGCTCAACAGGTGACAGCAAGGCTTGCGTTGCGACTTGGGATGGTATTGAAGCCATGGTTGAAATTATGGCTATGACAGAGGAAAACAGATTTAAGAGAGGCGATACTCTTTTTGCTACATTCCCACTCTGGATATATTACTCGCTATTAAATATGATTCATGAGCCGTTATGCCTTGGAGTTACTCTTGCGCTTGACCCTCTGTTCAAACCTGAAAATGCCATAAAAAGAAATAATCAATACAAATTTAATCATTGGCTTACTATACCGCCATATATTAAAAAAATGCTTGAAACCGGTAAAAAAACCGACTGCTCACGATGGAAAATAATCGTTACGGGCGGAGACGCACTTCAAGATGAAATCAAAATGAATGCCGATAAATTCATAGCTGATAACGGAGGAAACGCAAAGGTTGTACAAGGATACGGAGCAAGTGAATGTTTAGGCTCTTTTGCTTATTGCTATGAAGATGATTACACGCTCGGAAGCGTTGGTAAGCCTTGTATCGGTAATATGATTAAAGTAATAGATGTGGATACCGGCAAAGAACTTGGAGCAAACGAAATGGGTATCGGCTATTTCTATACCGCTGCAAGAATGAAAGAATATTATGGCAATCCTGAGGCTACCGCACATAATTTAGTAACAGATGAAAATGGTGTCGTTTGGTACAACACTGAAGATTTAGTTCATTATAACGAAAAAGGTGAAATTTTCCTCGACGGCAGAATAAGGCGGATTGTTTTAACCCTTGATAAAGAGGGAAATCCGGCAAAAATAATTCCCGACAGAGTAAAAAAAGAGCTTTTGCACAACGATGCTGTTGACAAATGCGAGGTAATAACCGTACCTGATGATGAAAAAGAAAATGTGGCTGTTGCATTTGTTGTGAAATCATCAGAAACAACAAAGGAAAATCTTATTGATTACTGTGTTGCAAACGTGCCTGAATATATGGTGCCGGTTGATGTTGTTTTTATTGAGGATATTCCGCTTACACCAGCCAAAAAACCTGATTTTAAGGCGCTAGAAACAATGTTTTTTAACCGTTAAAATCGCAGAAACTGTATCAAACAAAAACTTAAAATAATTTAAAAGTTCATAATATAAATTCAAAAATTTTATCATCTCTGCTATGTTCGGTTTGATAATTTCATCAACTGATTTTTAAAGGAAGTGAATGCTGACAAATGAAAAGAGCAATAAGTTTAATTCTATCAATAGTAATGGTGTTAAGCGTTACTGCCGGTCTTGATTTTTCGTCATACGCTAAAACAAATCCCACTATTGAATCTGTTTCAGTTAATGCAAAGCCGGGAGAAGAGGTTAAAATTCCAGTTAAAATTAAAAATAATACAGGCTTAATGGGATTTAAGCTTATATTTAATTATGAGGAAAATGCTTTTGAACCAAAATCTATTGAGTATGGGGATATTCTTACGGGCGGTCTTCAGGATAATATAGAGGGAAATTCCAAGCCGGGTGAATTTTGCGTCTATTGGGCAGGCTATAAAAATATGAATGACGATGGAATCCTTTTCTATATTGTTATGGAAGTAAAAGAGGACGCTTTTAAATACAGCTGGGGTTATGGCGGCGAGCAAGGCTATCATATAGGCATAAATATATCTTTTTCTCAGGCAGATACATTTGACGAAGAATTGAACGATGTAATAATTAATACAAGTAATCGTTTATGGATCGAATTAGGCGACACAGATTTGACGTGGTATAGCCTGACATATTCCGCATATGAAAGTGTTGGTTCACAAGAAATTGAAACGATTAAAGCCGGAGAAACATTTTTTGTTTACATGAATAATAATCTTAAAGGCAGTCATGATACTTCAGATTTAACCATGATGACTTCAAGTGTAAAATACAATACCGATGCTTTTGAATTTCTTGGTTGGGCAGATTCGAATAATCAAATTTATGAAGATGTGCCGGTCGTAGATGACGGAAATGTGACGATATCACTAAATATTGCAGATAAAAATAATATAGAAATTATAGATTCTGATTTTCCTGATGTTAATATATTCAGCGAAGATTCCGGATCATCACCGGGCATGGTTATGATGTTTAAAGTCCGGGATAAAGCAAAATCAGGGACTTATGATTTTGATTGTTCCGCAACGGATTATAATGTTGACAGTATGATTGTAGAAGGTTTCAGCATTAATGTTTTGCCGTCCGCAACAAGTGAAACAGCGGAAATATATGCTGACGAAATAAAAGCAAACTATGGGGAAACGATTACAATTCCCGTTCAGATTGAAA